>JACQAD010000147.1 GCA_016195125.1 Magnetospirillum sp. | reverse complement strand
TCGCCCCGGGCCGGCCGGTGACCATCGGACGCCCCATTCCCAATTATTGCTGCTGGGTGGTGGACGACGCCTTGAACCCGGTGGCCGAGGGCGTCACCGGTGAGTTGCTGATCGGCGGGCCGGGAGTGGCGTCGGGCTATCTGGGCCGGCCCGAGCTGACCGCCGAGAAGTTCATCGCCAATGCCTGGGACCGGGACGGCAATGCGCCCATCCTCTACCGCTCGGGCGACGCGGTCAGCATCGATACCAACGGCGACATCGCCTTTCACGGCCGCATCGACGATCAGGTCAAGATCCGCGGTTTCCGCGTGGAATTGGGCGAGATCGAAGCCCGCATGGCCGCCCTGCCCGGCATTCATCAGGCCGCCGTCTCCTTGCGCACCGATGACGGGATCGAGCGTCTGGTGGCCTGCATCGTCCCCGAACCCGGCGCCGCCATCGCTCCGGCGCCGCTGCGCGAGGCGCTGCGCACCCAATTGCCGGCCTATATGGTGCCGTCCCATTATCTGGTCATCACCGACCTGCCCCGGCTGATCTCGGGCAAGCTGGACCGCAAGGCCTTGAAGGCCATTCCCCTGGGTCAGGTGGAAGTGGGCGACGACCAGGAGCCGCCGGCCAACCCCACCGAAGCGGCGCTGCTGGAGGCGGCCCAGCGGGTCTTCCCCGGCCAGACCATCGCCTTCGAGGCCGATTTCTTCCTCGATCTCGGCGGCCATTCCCTGCTGGCCGCCAAATTCGTCTCGGCGGTCCGCGAGACTCCGGCCCTGGCCAGCCTGACCCTGAACGAGATTTACGCCGCGCGCACCTTGCGGGCCATGGCGGCACTGCTGGACAGCCGCACCCCCGCGCCCGGAACCGCCCCCGCCGACCTGGCCTTCGCCCCGCCCAGCCTGCGGCGCCGCTTCCTGTGCGGTCTGGCCCAGGCCATCGCCATGCCGTTCATCCTGGCCTTGACCACCGCGCCCTGGCTGGGCGTGTTCATCTCCTACATGCTGCTGTCGGGCGAAGATGCCGGGCCGCTGGGCGAGCTGGGTACCCTGATGGCGACCTATGCTTTCATCAATATCGGCACCATCTCGGCTTCCATCGCCCTTAAATGGGTGATCCTCGGCCGCACCCGTCCCGGCCGCTACAAGCTCTGGGGCACCTACTATTTCCGCTGGTGGCTGGCCCAGCGGGTGGTCAGCGTCGCCCATATCAAGTGGTTCCAGGGCACGCCGATCATGGGCGTATACCTGCGCCTGCTGGGGGCCAAGGTGGGCAGCGACTGCATCATCTCGGAACTGGAGGCCGGGGCCTTCGATCTGGTCTCCATCGGCCATGGCGTCTCCATCGGCGGCAAGGGACGCCTGTCCAATGCCGAGGCAGTGGGCGACGAGCTGATCATCGGCACCATCGAGATCGGCGACGATGCCTATATCGGCACCTCCTGCATGATCGGTAGCGGCGTGGTGATCGAGCAGGGCGGCGAATTGGGCGACCTTGCCGCCATCGCCGCCGGCACCCGCATCGGCCGCTACGAGCACTGGGACGGTTCGCCCGGCCGCAAGATCGGCATGGTGGACGAGGCCGCCCTGCCCGCACCGGCCCATGCCGGCATGCCGCGCAAGATGGCGCTGACCGCCCTTTACGGCCTGATGCTGGTGATTCTGCCGCCCATCAGCCTGTTGCCCATCTTCCCGGCCTTCTTCCTGTTCGACCGCCTCAGCGAAGTCTTCGCGGGCGGCGAGTCCCAGGATTATCTCTCCATTCTGCCGCTGCTGGCCTGGCCCACCGCCATGGCCCTGATCGCCATCACCGTTCTGCTGATCGCCCTGGTGCGCTGGACGGTGCTGCCGGTGGTGACGGCGGGCAGCTATTCCGTCTATAGCGGCTTTTACGTCCGCAAGTGGATCGTGGCCCTGGCCACCGAGCTGATGCTGGAGACGCTGTCGTCGCTCTACGCCACCGTCTATATGCGGCTGTGGTACCGGCTGATGGGAGCCAAGATCGGCAAGGATGCCGAGATCTCGTGCAATCTGTCGGGGCGCTATGACCTCACCGATATCGGCCCCGGCTGCTTCATCGCCGACGAGGTGGTGCTGGGCGACGAATGCGTGCGGCGCGGCTGGATGGTGCTGGAGCCGGTCAAGACCGAGGCCAGGGTCTTCGTCGGCAATGACGCGGTGGTGCCGCCCGGCGCCGTCATTCCCACCGGCACCCTGATCGGCATCAAATCGCGTCCGCCCGCCAATGACGAGATGCAGCCCGGCGATACCTGGTTCGGCAATCCGCCGTTCAAGCTGCCGGTTCGCCAGCGTTTCGAGGATGTGGGCGCCAACTGGACCTTCACGCCGCCCCTGTGGCGCCGGGTATGGCGGGCCGTATTCGAGGCATTTGCCGTCTCGCTGCCCACCATGCTGTTCATCACCTTCGGCATTCTGTCGGTGGAGGTGCTGGCGCCCAGCATCCTGCGCCGCGACTACATGACCGTGCTGCCGCTGTTCGTGGCGGCGTCGGTAGCCATTTCCTTCTCCCTGGCCTTCGCCTCGGTGGGAGTGAAGTGGCTGATGATGGGCGCCTACCAGCCCACCGCCAAGCCCATGTGGTCCTGGTGGGCGCTGCGCACCGAGGCGGTGGCGGTGATGTATTGGGGATTGGCGGGCAAGGTGCTGCTGGATCATTTGCGCGGCACGCCGTTCCTGCCCTGGTTCCTGTGGCTGTACGGAGCCCGCTTCGGCCAGGGTGTGTTCATGGACACCACCGATATCACCGAATTCGACTGCATCCGGGTCGGTGATTTCTGCGCCATCAACTCCCTGTCGGCGCTGCAGACCCATCTGTACGAGGATCGGGTGATGAAGGTGGGCCGGGTCAAGCTGGGCACCGGCGTCACCGTGGGCTCGGGCTCGACCGTGCTCTACGATACCGATGTGGGGGATTTCGCCCGAATCGGCATGCTGACCATCGTCATGAAGGGCGAAGGCATTCCCGCCCATAGCCAGTGGGAAGGGGCTCCGGCCCAGACCGTGCCCGTCGGCCGCGACGGGTCATGACCGGCCTGCCGGTCAAACGTTCGGTCCTGGTGGCCGGCCATGCCACCAGCGTGACGCTGGAAACCGAGTTCTGGGATTGTCTGAAGGAAATGGCCCTGGCCCGCGGCCTGTCCATCAACCAATTGGTGGCTGAAATCGACTCGGCGCGCGTCGGCAACCTGTCCTCGGCCATCCGGGTGTTCGTCCTCAACGACCTCAAAAAGCAAACCGCCGGGTAGAACCCGGCGGCTGCCCCGCGGATCTGATCGCGACTACTTGCGGCTCAGCACGAACCAGGCCAAACCGCCGGTCACCGCCAGAATGAACCCCAGAAACGCCAGTGCGATAACAGCAGTATCGTCGATAACCATTCGGTCCTCCCCCTCGGAAGCGCTCTTGATATGCATCAAGAGTATCAGGGAGATTCGCCCTCGGCTTTGACATGGATCAGAAGGAATCCGCTATCTGAACTGTCACGGACTTATCACCACGGCGGCATTGAACCCCAGGGATATTCGCCCTAGAATTATTACTATGAATTTACGGATAATTTTGGAGGGGCCGATGGCGCACCTGCCGACTGAACGGCTCACCCTGGCGGAAACCGGCGCCCTGGCTTTGTCCCTGGCCGCTGGCGACCTTGACCGGGCCGAGGACACCGCGACCTTCTTAAAGGCCCTGGAGCGCAATCAACGGGTCTGGCGCACCCTGGCGCATATCGCCGCCTCACGGGCCTGGCAATTCCCCAATGAGCGTCAGGTCGCCTATGCGCTGTCCACCGTCGACAAGGGCGCCAACGATGCCCGGATCAGCGCCTTGATCGACATCAACCGCGAAGTCTCGAACATTCTCGCCCATGGCGACGACATCGCCCGCATTCGCGATCGCGCCTATGCCATCTGGGAAGAACGCGGCCATCCCCAGGGCCAGGATATGGAGCATTGGCTGCTGGCCGAAATGGAAGTCTCCAGCGGCTAGATATCCAACGCCTGTCCCAATGCCGACAGGGAATTCGTCCATAGCGGGCTCAATTCCTCGGCCAGGGTCAGGGCGGCGGCGGCATCCTCGGCTCGCGCCGCATTCTCCAAGGCCCGGCAATGGGCGGCCAGGGCATCGAGATGCAGGCTGGAGGCGGCACTGGCCATGCGATGAGCCAGGGAACCGGCCTCGGCC
Source organism: Magnetospirillum sp. (assembly GCA_016195125.1). Lineage (GTDB taxonomy): Bacteria > Pseudomonadota > Alphaproteobacteria > Rhodospirillales > Magnetospirillaceae > Phaeospirillum. The sequence goes on along the minus strand of JACQAD010000147.1, from coordinate 5,823 downwards.
AGACGCCCGCCGCGGGCCTCGGCAACGATGGCGGCCAAATCGCCCGAGGATGACGTCCTGAACAGATCCACCAACCCGACCATGCGGTCGCGGCCCAAATCTCCCATATCGCTCAGCAAGCCGGGAATGCGCAGCAAGGGCAGGCTGGACCGGCCGGATTCCGCGCCGGACTCGACCCCCGCCAGCAGGCGGCCCAAATCCTCCAGGCGGAAGGGCTTGGCCAGACAGCCCAGGATTCCGGCCTCGCGCCAGCGCCCTTCGTCCTCCTTGACCGGATTGGCGGTCAGCAGATACATGGGCACCGCCCCGCTTTCGCCCGACAGCGCGGCGATGGCCTGAGCCGTTTCGATACCGTCCATGCCCGGCATGCGCATGTCCAGCAGGACAAGGTCGAAGCCACCGGCTTTGGCCGCCTCCACCGCCTCGTAGCCATTACAGGCGGAAACCACCACATGGCCGCGCCGCTCCAGCAGGCCCGCCGCCACCTCGCGGTTGACCTCGTTGTCGTCCACCAGCAGCACCCGCCGCTTTCCTTCCGGGGCCGGCCCGCTTTCCTCGGATATGATCGGGGCTTCGGTGGGCGGCAGGGGAAGATCCACATGGAAGGTGGTGCCCTGACCTTTGAGACTGTCATAGCCGATCTCACCGCCCATGAGCTCCACCAGGCGCTTGCAGATGGCGAGCCCCAGTCCGGCCCCGGCGAAACGCCTCGCGGTCCCGCTGTCTCCCTGCCAGAACTCGGTAAACAGATGGGCGCCGATGTCCGGCGAGATGCCGATGCCGGTATCGCGAACCCAGATTCGCAGGCGCTGGCCCTCATCGGCCGCCAGCGGCTCGACACCGATCTCGATGGCGCCGTGATCGGTGAACTTGATGGCGTTGCCGACCAGATTGAACAGCACCTGACGCAGGCGCAGGCGATCGCCGGACACCGTCCTCCGCAGACCGGGAAGGAAGCGGGTGGTCAGCGGCAGATCCTTCTCGGCCGCACGCGAGGCCAGCACCAGACGCACTTCCTCGACCGTATCGAGGACGTCGAAGGGCTCCACCGCCAGGGTCATGCCTTCGGCATCGAGACGGGCAAAGTCCAGAATGTCGTTGACCAGGCCCAGCAGCAATTCCCCAGAGGACACCAGGGTCTCGGCGAAGGAATGCTGGCGATGGTCCAGATCGGTCTCCAGCAGCAAGCGCGCCATGCCCAGCACGCCGTTCAGCGGCGTACGGATTTCGTGACCCATCATGGCCAGGAACACCGACTTGGCGCGGGCCGCCTGCTCGGCGCTGTCGCGGGCCTCGCGCAGGACGTCCTCGCCCAATTTACGCTCGATGGCATAGCGCACCACCCGCGACAGGATGAAGGCGTCGCCAAGGCCCTTGACCAGATAATCCTGGGCGCCGCGCTTGAGCGCCTCCAGGGCGACGGCGTCATCGTCATTACCGGTCAGCACCACGACCGGCAGGCGCGGCGCCGCCTTGGTCAAGGCGTCCAGCGTGGCGATGCCCGCCGAATCCGGCAATCCCAGATCGGCCAGGACGACGTCGTATTCCTCGGCGGGCGCGCTCAGCCGCTCCAGTGCCTGGGCCAATCGGCCGACCACCGTGACCTCGAAGGGCGTGGTCTTGACCCGGCGCAGCATTTGCCCCACCAGTTTGGCGTCGGCAAGGTCGTCTTCCAGCAGCAGAACACGGATGGGGGAAGTGGTCATGGGCTCGGCCCCTCTGGGGCCGGGCGGAGTCCGCGCGGCCAAAGCTCGCTCATTGCGGCAATTGCGCGGTGCCGAACCAGAAATCCTCGATGGAATGGATGGCGGCGGTGAAAGCCTCCACATCCATGGGCTTGGCCACGTACGAACTGGCCCCCAGGGCATAGGCCTTCCTGATGTCGCGCTCAGCCCCCGAGGTGGACAAGATCACCACGGGAATGGAACACAGCACCGTGTCGCCGCGAATCTCTTCCAGGATTTCATGGCCGTTGCGGCCGGGAAGGTTGAGGTCGAGCAAGATCAGGTCGGGACGGGGCGCCTGGTTGTGGCCGGACCCGCGACGCAGGAAATCCATGGCCTCGCCACCATCCTTGACGTGGTGAAGGCGGCAGGAATGACGCGAGCGGCGCAGCGCGATACGAACCAGGCCAGCATCGCCCGGATCATCTTCCACCAGCAAGACGTCATGAATATCCTTGGAAGCCACCCTATACCCTCGTCCTATTCATTCCAGGAGCGTGGCGCAAAACCCACTTAACCGCAAGACTCAGCTCTCGGTCTCCGTTGGAGGGGGCGCCTTGGGCCAGGTAAACGCCAGAACCGTTCCCGGCCCCTCGGACGCCTCGACCTTGATGGTTCCACCGTGACGTTCGACGATCTTCTTGCAGATGGCCAGGCCGACCCCGGTCCCCTCGTACTCGTCCCGGGCATGAAGACGCTGAAAGATACCGAACACCCTCTCGGCATGTTCGGCAGGGATGCCGATGCCGTTATCGGCCACTTTGAACAGCCAATGGCTGTTCATGTCGTCACACGACACCGTCACGACCGGTGGCCGCTCGGGCTGGTAATACTTGATGGCGTTGCCCACGAGGTTGAGGAACAGCCGCTCCATCTCGCCCTGGTCCCCATAAAGGACGGGGAGATCGCCGCGCACCTCCACCCGTCCCAGACAATCCTCGATTTCGATCTGCAGATCGGCCAGGGCCGAGCGGATCGCGTCGTCCACGTTGACCGGCACGTTACCACCGACCCGACCGACCCGCGAATAAGTCAGCAGATCGGTGATGAGGCGATCCATGCGCCGCACCCCATCGCGAACGAATCCCATATATTCCAAGGAATCGCCGGTCAGGCTGCCCATCAGTTCCTCTTCCAGCAGCGAGACATAGCTGCCGACCACGCGCAGCGGCTGGCGCAGATCGTGGGAGGCCACATAGGCGAATTGCTCCAGTTCCTCGTTGGACCGCCACAATTCGCGGATCAGGCCGTCCAGCTCGTTTTCCAGGCGCTTGCGCTCGGTGATGTCCTGGATGGTGGAATCCAGACGGATCGGCGTCCCTGCCGCATCGCGGGCGACCTCGGCACTGCCGTGGAGCATGCGCACCTCGCCATCGGGACGGACGATGCGAAAATCGGTCTCGCGCCGGCTGCCGCCCGACATCACGTCACGCAGGACCGCGGCCACCTCCTCGCGGTCGCCCGGATGCACCACCTCGAGGAAGATCTCGGGAGTGGGGACACAGCTGCCCGGAACGATGCCGAGAATGGCGTGGAACTCATCGGACCACATGCCCTTGCCGGTGATCAGGTTCCGCTCGGCGCTGCCCAATTGGGCGATCCGCTCGGTATTGGAAACCCGGGCGCGGCTGCGCCGGTCGGTCTCACGCAAGATTTCGTCGAAACGTCCGGCCAGAACATCCAGCGCCTTGCCCAGACCCAGGATGTCGCTGGTTCCCGCCGCGGGCCGATCCTCGGCAAGGGCCTCAAGGCGGCGCTCCACCGTGCGGCCCAGGGCAAACCCGAATCCGAAGGATGCGATGACGGCAGCGGGCAGCAATATGGCCAATCCCCACCCCAATCGGGCGGGATCGGCCTCTATCGGCCACAGAGACCAGATGCCGAAGGCCAGAATGGCTCCCAGGACGGCCGCCAGCGCGGCGAACAGCATTCCCAGCCGCGCAGACACGCGATCACACCGACGCGGCGCCCATTCTGCCGTGAGTCCCATCATTCCCAAAACGGCCAACCCCATAAAAACCCCGTCGGCCCATTTGCCACGAATAAGATTAAAGAGGGATGAGCTTACGGCCACGTCCTGCACTCAGGCAAGCCGTTCACAGTGACTTCACCCATGCGTGGATCTATTCTCTCCCATTCGTCAATGGAGGCCCCATGGCAAGGGAATACCCGTCCCACCCACTACCAGGCGTCCTGGCCCTGGTCGAGCGCAACGGTCGGCTGCTGATGGTCCAGCGCGGCCGCGAGCCTGATCTGGGCAAGTGGGGCTATCCCGGCGGTCTGGTGGAATTGGGCGAGACCGTGGCCCAGGCCGCCCTCCGCGAACTGGCCGAGGAAACGGGCCTGCGGGCCGAGGCCCTGGGCGTCGTCGATGTCTTCGAGGTGATCACCCCCGACCAGGCCGGCCGAATCCGCTATCACTTCGTGCTGAGCGTGGTGCGCTGTCTGTGCAGCGGGGGAGAACCGGTAGCGGCGGACGATGCCGCCGATGCCGGCTGGTTCACCCTGGCCGAGATCGAGGGGGGAGAGCTGCCGTGCAGCGTCAACGCGCCCCGCCTCGCCCGAATGGTGCTGACCTGACTGATACCAAGTCCCGGTATCACCGGGACGCCCTCATGCGCCGGGCGCCGCCGGTGGCGGCTTGGCTCCCGCGCCGTAAGGCGCGCGGCCCCTTGGGCCTAAGCCTGCCCCGATGAGTCGACCTCATCGGGACAGGGTATAATTAGCCGCGAGCGCTGCTGCGGCTGCCGCCGGGCATGCCCTTGAAGCTGCCCTGCTGGCCGCCGCCGCCGGAGCGGGCCTTGGCGCCCTGCTGGGCCGGGCGTCCACCGGAACCCGCCGGCTTGCCGCCATGGGTGTGCTTGGCACCGTCACGGGCCTTGCCGCCATGGCCGTGCTCGCCGTGGGGAGCGCCGCCGCGCGACGCCTGGGGATGGGCACCGGCCGCCCCCCGGCCGCCGCGATGGGCCGCCGGCGGCTTGCCCACGGGCTTGCCGCCGGGCATGCCGCGCGAGGCGATGTGGGGAGCGTGGTATTCGTGCTCGTAATCCACCGGCACCGCCTGGCGGATGGTCTTCTCGATAGCCCGCAGATAGGCGACCTCATCGCCGTCGCACAGCGAGAGCGCGATGCCCGAGGCGCCGGCGCGCGCGGTGCGGCCGATGCGGTGGACATAGCTTTCCGGCTCGTTGGGCAGCTCGAAATTGATGACGTGGGTGATGCCGTCCACATCGATGCCGCGCGCCGCGATATCGGTGGCGACCAGCGCCTTGATGCGGCCATCGCGGAAATCGGCCAAGGCCTTCTGGCGGGCACCCTGGGACTTATTGCCGTGGATGGCGTCGGCGGAAATGCCCGCCTTCTCCAGCAACTCGGCGACACGGTTGGCGCCGTGCTTGGTGCGGGTGAAGATCAGGGCGCGATTGACGTCGGTGCCGCCGAGGATGTCGGTCAGCAGGGTGCGCTTGTGCTCGCGGTCCACGAACATGACCTTCTGGTCGATCTTGTCGACCGTGGAGGACACCGGAGTGACCTCGACGCGCACCGGCGTGTGCAGCACGCTGTTGGCCAGACCGACGATGCTGTCGGGCATGGTGGCCGAGAACAGCACGGTCTGGCGCTGCTTCGGCACCAGGGCAACGATCTTGCGGATGGGCTGGATGAAGCCCATGTCGAGCATGCGGTCGGCCTCGTCCAGAACCAGGGCCTCGACCGAATCCAGGCGGATGGCGCCCTGCTCGATCAGGTCGAGCAGGCGGCCGGGCGTGGCCACCAGCACATCGACACCGCCGGCCATGGTCTTGATCTGGGGAACCATGCCGACGCCGCCGAACACCAGGCAATGCTTGAGGCGGTAGTGGCAGCCATAGGTCTTGAAGCTCTGACCCACCTGCACCGCCAGTTCGCGGGTGGGGGTCAGCACCAGGACGCGGCAGCTCTTGGGCATGGCGCGCTTCTTGAAGGTATCCAGGCGCTGCAGCAGCGGCAGGGCGAAGGACGCCGTCTTGCCGGTGCCGGTCTGGGCCAGACCGAGGACGTCGCGGCCCTCGATCAGATGGGGATGGGACTGTTCCTGGAGGGGGGTGGGGGTGGTGTAACC
>JACQAD010000171.1 GCA_016195125.1 Magnetospirillum sp. | reverse complement strand
TCGCCGTCAGGGTCAGGACGTGAACGTCGGATTTCAGCTGCTTCAGGCGCTCCTTATGAGCAACGCCGAAATGCTGCTCTTCGTCGATGATCAGCAGGCCCAGGCGCTTGAAACTCATGCCCTTGGCCAGCAAGGCGTGAGTACCGACGACGATGTCCACCGAGCCGTCCGTCACCCCGGCCTTGGCCTCCGACGCCCGCTTGGCGGTCACCAGACGCGACAATTGCTCCACCCGCACCGGCAGGCCGGCGAAGCGTTCCTTGAAGGTGCGATAATGCTGGCGGGCCAGCAAGGTGGTGGGCACGACCACCGCCACCTGGAATCCCTGCAGGGCGGCGACGAAGGCCACCCGCAAGGCGATTTCGGTCTTGCCGAAACCCACATCGCCGCAGATCAGGCGATCCATGGGCTTGCCCGAGGCCAGATCGGCGACGCAATCCTCGATGGCGCGCAGCTGATCGTCGGTCTCGGCGAAGGGGAAACGGGCACAGAATTCGTCGTAAAGGCCCTCGGCCGGCACCAGCGCCTCGCCCTGGCGCATCTGGCGCTGGGCGGCGATGCCGATCAGCTGGTCGGCGATATCGCGGATGCGCTTCTTAAGCTTGGCCTTGCGGGCCTGCCAGGCGGTACCGCCCAGCTTGTCCAGGGACACCCCCGACTGGTCCGAGCCGAAGCGGGTCAGAACGTCGATGTTCTCCACCGGCACGAACAGCTTGTCGCCGCCATCATAGATCACCCGCAGGCAATCATGGGGGGCGCCCGAGACCTCCAGGGCCACCAGACCGTCATAGCGGCCGATGCCATGCTCCACATGCACCACCAGATCGCCTTCGGCCAGGGCCGAGGCTTCGGCGATGAACTGGGCCCCCTTCTTCTTCTTGCGGGCCGGCCGGGCCAGACGGTCGCCCAGGATGTCCTGTTCGGTGACCACCGCCAGATCAGGGGAGGTAAAGCCATGATCGAGGCCGAGGACGGCCAGGGCTATCGTCCCCTTTTCCTGCGTCGCGACCTCGGCCCAGTGATCGGCGGAGACGGCACCCTTGATGCCGTGATCCTTGAGTAGTCCCGCCAGGCGGTCGCGGGAGCCGGTGGTCCAGGCGGCGATCAGGATCTTGCGCCCGGCCTTGGCCTGCTCTTGCACATACTCGCGCACACAATCGTAGATGTTGACGCCAGGCCGGGCCCGCATATCGGAGAAATCACGCCCCAGCCGCCCCCCGGCATCCAGAATGGCCTCGCCCCCCTCGACGGGATCGAACGGCGACAGGCGCAGCACCGGTCCCATGCCCAGCAGCCGATCCCATTCGGCGCGCTCCAGATACAGACGCGGCGGCGGCACCGGATGATAGACCATCCCGGATTCGGCCATGCCGGCGCCGCTGAGGCTGGCGCGGGCGTCGTAATATTCCAGCACCAGGGCATGACGGGCGGCCAGGGCCTCGTCGGCCTGATGATCCAGTACCAAGACCGCTTCGGGCAGATAGGCGAACAAAGTGTCCAGCCCGTCGTGGAACAGCGGCAGCCAATGTTCCATGCCGATGAACTTGATGCCCTCGGAAATGCTCTCATACAGCGGGTCTGGCCCCTGCACGATGCCGAACATCTCGCGGTAGGCGGCGCGGAAGCGGGCGATGCCGGCTTCGTCCAGGGTGACTTCGCTGACCGGGCGGCAGACCAATCCGTCGACCTTGCCGGTGGTCCGCTGGCTCATGGCGTCGAAGGAGCGCACCGCCTCGATCTCGTCGCCGAAGAAGTCCAGGCGCAAGGGCTCGGCGGCGCCGGGCGGGAACAGATCGACGATGCCGCCGCGCACGGCGTATTCACCCGGCTCCATCACCGTATCGGCGCGGACATAGCCGTTGTGCTCCAGATAGGAGACCAGCTTGGCGATGGACATGCGAGAGCCCGGCCGCGCGTCGAGGGTGGCGCTGACCAGGGCTTCCCGGGGCGGCACGCGCTGGGCCAGGGCCGGAACGGTGGTCAGCACCACGAAGGCGCCGTCAATGCCGTCGGCCAGCCGGGCCATCGTGTCGATCCGCCGGGCGACCACGTCCACATTCGGAGAAACCCGGTCATAGGGAACGCAATCCCAGGCGGGAAATTCCAGGATCGTGAGGTCGGGCGCGAAGAAGGACAGGGCCTCGGCGATACGGGCCATGCGGCCATCATCGCGGGCAACATGCAAAACCCTTGCCGGTGACCCAATTGAACAGGTCGGTGTCGTTCTCGGCGATCAGGGTTTCGAAACGTTCCACCTGTTCCGGCGTCAGTCGGGCCAGATATTTCTCGGCAAAGCCGCCGAACAGGATGTCGTTCTCGTTCGAGCCCATGTGGTGGGCACGAAACATCAGACGCTTCAGTCGATCCTTATCCATCGTCTCCGGCATTGCATGGGTTTCTGAGCCGTTTAGGATATAGCCCCTCGCAGCCCGAATGTCAGCCATCCATGCGCCCCTCCTGTCTGAATGAACTGTTCTCGCCCATTACCAAGCTGCCGGGGATCGGTCCCCGGCTTGCCCCACTCTACGAGCGATTGGCGGGAAGCAAGGTGGTGGATTTGCTGTGGCACCTGCCCAGCGGGGTGATCGACCGTCGCTTCGCCCCCAAGATCGCCGAGGCCCCCCATGGCAGGATCGCCACCCTGACCCTCCGGGTCGATGCCCATTTCCCCTCCTCCAGCCCCAAGCGCCCCTACCGTGTGCGGCTGGCGGACGAGACCGGTTTCCTGCATCTGGTGTTCTTCCACGGCCGCGAGGACTGGCTGCGCAAGCAATTGCCCGAGGGCGAGGTTCGGGTCATCAGTGGCCTGGTCGAGCATTTCAACAATGAAATCCAGATCACCCATCCCGATCACATGGTCCCCATCGAGCAGATGGCCGAAATCATGGCGGTGGAACCGGTCTATCCCCTGACCGCCGGCCTGACCGGACGGCTGGTGGCCAAAAGTGTGGCGGCGGCGTTGGCCAAGGCTCCCGACCTGCCGGAATGGCAGGATGCCGCCTGGCTGGCCCTCCAAGGCTGGTCATCCTGGCGCCGCTCTCTGCAAGCGGTTCACCATCCCGAGGATGAACGGGCCGCCATGGCGGACACCCCTGCCCGCCGCCGCCTCGCCTTCGACGAATTACTGGCCAACCAGTTGGCCCTGGCCATGGTCCGGTCTCAGATGCGCAAGCTCAGGGGCCGCCCGATGGTGGGAGACGGATCGCTGCGGACCAGGGTTCTGGGCACTCTGCCCTTCGCCCTGACCGGGGCGCAGACCCGCTCCCTGGCCGAGATCGATGCCGACATGGCCGCTCCCATACGCATGCTGCGCTTGCTCCAGGGCGATGTCGGCAGCGGCAAGACGGTGGTGGCGCTGCTGGCCATGCTGAGCGCCGTCGAAGCCGGCGCCCAGGCTGCCATGATGGCGCCCACGGAAATCCTGGCCCGTCAGCATTACGCCACCATCGCCCCCCTGGCCGAGGCGGCGGGGCTGCGGGTCGCCCTGCTCACCGGGCGCGACAAGGGCAAGAGCCGCGACTTCATCCTGGCCGGGCTGGCCTCGGGCGAGACGCACATCTTGCTGGGCACCCATGCCCTGTTCCAGGAAGACGTGGCCTTCAAGGATCTTGCCCTGGCGGTGATCGACGAACAGCACCGTTTCGGCGTGCATCAGCGATTGGAATTGGCCGCCAAGGGAATGGCGGTGGACATGCTGGTGATGACCGCCACTCCGATCCCCCGCACCTTGCTGCTGACCGCCTATGGCGACATGGATGTATCGCGCCTGGACGAGAAGCCGCCAGGCCGCCAGCCCATCGACACCCACGTGGTACCGTTGTCGCGTCTCGAGGAGATGGCGGCCGGAATCGGCCGCGCCATCGAGGGTGGCGCGCGGGTCTACTGGGTTTGCCCGCTGGTGGAGGAATCCGAAACCTCGGATCTGGCTGCCGCCGAGGAGCGCCACCGCCATCTCAGCCAGATGTTCGGAGATCGGGTCGGCCTGATCCACGGCCGCATGAAGGGCGCCGCCAAGGACAAGGTCATGGCCGAGTTCGCCGCCGGCGCCCTGGATATCCTGGTCGCCACCACGGTGATCGAGGTCGGCGTCGACGTTCCCGAGGCCAATGTCATGGTCATCGAGCACGCCGAACGCTTCGGCCTTGCCCAATTGCATCAGCTGCGAGGCCGGGTCGGGCGCGGCCATAAGGCGTCACGCTGCCTGCTGCTCTACGGCAATCCTCTCGGCGAAATCGCCAAGGCGAGGCTGGAGATCATGCGGGCCACCGAGGACGGCTTTCGTATCGCCGAGGAGGATCTGCGCCTGAGAGGCGGCGGCGAGATGCTGGGCACCCGTCAGAGCGGCCTGCCCGAGTTCAGGCTGGCCGATCTGAGCGTGCACGGCGACCTTCTCGCCGCCGCCCGCGATGATTCCAGGCTGATCCTGGACCGCGACCCGGAATTGTCCAGTCCGCGGGGCCAGGCCCTGCGCGCCCTGCTCTATCTGTTCGAGCGCGACGCGGCCGTCAGGACGCTACGC
>JACQAD010000170.1 GCA_016195125.1 Magnetospirillum sp. | reverse complement strand
CCTGGAGGAGGAAGCCGATCCCACCGTCATCGCCGCGCTGGTGTCCGGCAAGGCGCCCCAGCTGGTGGAGCCGCCCGCCGAATTCCTGGTCCTGGGCGGCAAGCGCCAGACCCTCGGCCTGGCCCTGGCCCATCTCCATCGCCACGCGCCCCGGCCCGTGGATTCATTGGCCTTGGCGGCGGGCGATCCCTTCGGCGCCATCGCCGTTGATCAGGACAAGTGCACGCTGTGCATGGCCTGCGTCAGCGCCTGTCCGACCAAAGCCCTGTCGGGCCATCCCGACAAGCCGTCCCTGGGCCTGCTGGAGGTCAATTGCGTCCAGTGCGGCCTCTGCCGGGTCACCTGCCCGGAAAAGGCGGTGAATCTGGTACCGCGCCTGTCCTTTGGCGCCGATGCGCGGCTGCGGCAGGTGCTGAAGGAGGAGGAGCCCTATCCCTGCATCCGCTGCGGCAAGCCCTTCGCCTCCAAATCGGTGATCGAGCGCATGGTCGAGCGCATGAGCGGTCATGCCATGTTCAAGGCACCGGGCAAGCTCGATCTCATCAAGATGTGCGAGGATTGTCGGGTGGTGGCTCAGTACGAGCTGGAAGACGGCAACCGCGTCCTGGCCGGGGCCAAGCCGCCGGTCACCCGCACCACCGAGGATTACCTGAAGGAGCGTGATCAGGAGGGGTGAGGGGATCATACCGTTCGGCCAATGAAACGACTCACTCCTGTCATCCCGAGCCTTGGCGAGGGATCTCCGCCTGGAAGGACGGTGCCGGTTCTGAAGCGTCGTGCCAGGATGAGATCCCTCCCTCCCGTTGGTCATCGGGATGACGGGCGGAAAGGCCGGAGGAATCACGGCTCCTCGCACAAGACCCTCACCCCGATATTGTAGCTCCAGACGGTGGCGTCGTTCCTGGCCCGCGCCGAGGCCCTCGACATGCCGGAGAAGTAGTACCACGAACCGCCCTTGATGACCTTGTCGCGGCAGGCGGGATCATGGGCGGGCGGGGTGGAGTGGTTGGGGGTCCAGCAATCGGCGGTCCATTCCCAGACATTGCCGTTCATGTCGAACAGGCCCCAGGGATTGGGCTTGAAGCTGGCCGCCGGGCGGCTGCCATAGGGCGGTTCCTTGCCCAGGCAGTCGCGGCAATTGAGACGGCCCTCGCCGGCTTGGTCGCCCCACCAGAAGCCGGTGGAGGTGCCGGCGCGGGCCGCGTATTCCCATTCGGCCTCGGTGGGCAGGCGGCAGGCCAGGCCGGCACCATGTCCGACCCAGGCGGCATAGGCGCGGGCGTCGTCCCAGGTCATGTTGATGACCGGACGCTTGCCCTTGCCCCATTGATGGTCGTCCTGGCCGCCCCGGCAGGCGCCGGCGGTCACGCAATCCTGCCATTGGTCGAAGGTGATCTCGGTCGCCGACATCAGGAACGGCCGGGCAATGGTCACCGTCACCGCCGGCTTTTCATTGGCCAGGAACGCCTTGTCGTCGCCCATGAGGAAGCTGCCGGCCGGAATGCGGACCATGGGTGGGCATTGCGGGCAGACGCGTTCCTCGGCACTGGCCGGAAAGGCCGTCACCAGCACCAGAAGAAGGGCGGCGGGAAGCCTCATGGTCCCTTGTTGACGCCCCAGCCGAAGCCGCAGCCGCTGTCGGGCTGCTCGCCTGGCTCGGCGAAGAACGGCCCCACCGCGGCCCAGGCGGTGGTCGAGGCGCTGGCATGCTCGGGGAAATGGCCCATGGGCGAGTGGATGGAATTGGAGAGGTAGGGGCCGACCTCCTCGACTTCGCCGATGACGAAGATGACTTCGCCCTTGGGCAGGGCGATGCGGCGGCGCGAGCCCACTTCGGCGCCTTCCAGGCTGGTGGACTGGTCGGCGGGCAGCATGATGAAGTTCATGAACCACGGCGTCACCAGGATGCCGGCCAGCCAGCCCTCCCAGCGGCGGAAGCCCACGGCCTCCACCTGCAGGGCCGGATTGTAGAGGCCGAGATCCTTCATGCGCTCCTCGCCGATTTTGGTGAACATGCTCACCATGTCGCGGATACGGGTCTGCTCGGCGGGGGTCAAGGATTCGGCCATGGAGATCTCCTGAGATGACGAGGCCGGATGGTAGCCCAGCCGGGGGAGGCGGAGAAGACCCCACCTTCACGTTGCATTCGTGTGGCAGGATCGGCTAACACATCCGGTTATGAAATGACGGGGAAAATCCCGCCGAGTTGGAGAGGGAAGACATGCCGTACAAAAGGATCACGCTGACCCATTTCCTGTTGCAGGAACAGCGCCGCCTGGGCGGTTCCGGGTCGTTCACCGCCTTGATGACCGACATCATCTTCGCCTGCAAGATGATCGCTCACGAGGTCAATCGCGGTGAACTGGCCGGCAATCTCGGCGTGGCCGGGTCGGAGAACGTCCAAGGCGAGGAGCAGAAGAAGCTCGACGTCCTGGCCAACGACATCTTCCTGCACATGAACGCCCTGGGCGGCTCCTATGCCGGCATGGCCTCGGAAGAGTTGGAGGACGTGCACGCCGTCAAGGGCGCCGCCGATGGTAAATATCTGCTGCTGTTCGATCCGCTGGACGGTTCGTCCAATATCGACGTCAACATCTCGGTGGGTTCGATCTTTTCCATCCTGAAGCTGCCGCCGGGCGTCTCGACCATCGAGGAAGCGGCCTTCCTGCAGCAGGGCGTCAAGCAGGTAGCCGCCGGCTATGCCCTCTACGGCTCCTCGACCATGATGGTCCTGACCACCGGCAATGGCGTCAACGGCTTCACGCTCGACAACAATGTCGGCATGTTCCTGCTGACCCACCCCAACATGACCATTCCCGCCGACACCAAGGAATTCGCCATCAACGCCTCGCGCGAGCGGTTCTGGGAGCCTCCGGTCAAGCGCTATATCGACGAATGCCGCCAGGGCAAGGAAGGCCCCAGGGCCAAGGACTTCAACATGCGCTGGGTGGCCTCCATGGTGGCCGAGGTCCATCGCATCCTGTGCCGTGGCGGTGTCTTCCTCTATCCGGCCGATGCCGAGAACATCAAGAAGGGCGGCAAGCTGCGCCTGATGTACGAAGCCAATCCCATGGCCTTCATCGTCGAGCAGGCCGGCGGTGCCGCCACCACCGGCCGTGGCCGCATCATGGAGCTGCCGCCGTCCCATCTGCATCAGCGCGTACCGGTGATCCTGGGTTCCAAGAACGAGGTCGAGCGTATCGGGTGAACCAGCGGACCTCCTCGATCTCGTGGGAATCCGCCACCGGTTCGCCGCCGTCGGAACGGGCGGTAAAGCCGATCATCAGCGATTGCGGAAACGGCCAGGGCTGGCTGGCCACGTAGGATGACGAGCGGACACGGATTCCGGCCTCCTCCCAGACCTCGCGGGCGACGGCGTCCTCCAGGGATTCGCCGGGCTCGACGAAGCCGGCCAGGCAGGAATACATGCCGGGAGTCCAGATCGGCTGGCGCCCGAGCAGGGCACGATCGTGATCATCGGTGACCAGCATGATGATGGCCGGATCACTGCGCGTAAAGGCGAGGGCGCCGCATTCGGGATTGGTGCATTTGGCCGAGTGGCCGGAATCCTGGAAGATCAGGCCGCCGCCGCAGGACGAGCAGAAGCGGGTCTTCTCGCGCCAGACCAGCATTCCTCTGGCATAGGCCAGCAGGGCCGCTTCCTGGGACGGCAGCAGCCCGCCCACCGCGCGCAGGATGACCCAGCGCCCGCCCAGATCCGGCCCCTCTTCCCCGGCATCCAGGGCGGAAATATCCAGCCCCAGCAACGGCCCCGCATCATCCATGCCCAAGAGCAGACAGGAACCGCCGGTGGCCTCCGCCAAAGCCAGGCCAGTGTCGCGATCCAGCAGCACCGCTCCCGGCGGCGGTGACATGGAGACCAATTGCCGGCCACGCCAATAGGGCAAGTAGCGGGCTCCCTCCTGATGCATCAGGGGGACGATGTCGCCATCGCGGCGAATGGGATGGGCCCGGTCCAAAGTCAGGCCAGCGTAAAGAATTGGTGGCATCATGACGCGAGCTTGGCATGGCTTGATTTTGACCGCGAGAAGAAGATTGCGAATTCTTTCGCGATAGGGAAGATTGGGCTCAACGGTGATGAATGAGTGACATACAGGCCCTTCTCAACGGATTGCTGGATTCCATCCACGACGCGGTGATCATCGCCGACGGCGAGGGCAATCCGTTGCGCTCCAACCCGGCCTTCGAAAGCCTGATGGGCTTTGTTGCCGCCTCGGGCACCGAGGTGTCGCGGCTGGCGGCCGGGGTGATCCATCGGGCCTTGCTGCCCGGTGCCGGCGGACGATGGCGGGGAATGGTGACCTGTCCCGATGGCAAGGAACGGCCCTTCGAGGTGACCGCCGCCGCCATCAACTCGCAGGCTGATTATCCCGACCGCTATCTGTGCGTGGTCCGGCCCGCGATCGGTGACACCTCCGCCGATGGAACCGGCTCCTTCGGCTATGACACTCTGACCGGCCTTCCCAACCGCGACCTGTTCGCCGACCGTATCGGCCAGGCGGTGTTGCAGGCCAACCGCACCGGCGCTTCGGTGGCTCTATTGATGCTGGGGCTGGATCGCTTCACTTTGGTCAATGACGCCCTCGGCCACGCCGCCGGTGACCGGCTGCTGATCGAGGTGGCGCGGCGCCTGAGGATGTGCGTGCGCGAGACCGATACGGCGGTGCGCCTGGATGGCGACAAATTCGCCATGGTCATGGCGATCGCCGATGTGGATGACAGCGTCATCGTCGCCGAGAAGGCGCTGAACGCCATCAAGGAGCCGTTTGCCCTGGATGGGCAGGAAGTGGTGGTCACCTTCTCCATCGGGATCAGCGTTTTCCCGCTGGATGCGGATTCCAGCACTCAGCTGGTCAAGCACGCCGAGAATGCCCTGCATTACGCCAAGGTCTCGGGCCGCAACCAGTACCAGTTCTTCGCCAAGGACATGAACCGCAAGGCCCGGTCGCGCCTGGAACTGGAAAGCCGGATTCGGCGCGCCCTCGCCAATGATGAATTCGTGGTCTACTACCAGCCCAAGGTTTCCGCCGACCGGGATACCATCGTCGGCGCCGAGGCGCTGATTCGCTGGATGGACC
>JACQAD010000169.1 GCA_016195125.1 Magnetospirillum sp. | reverse complement strand
TGAGATGGGATTCGTCGAAACGAAGGCATCCATTGCCAACAAGGTGAGCCGGGGGGCGTTCACGGCTGCGTTCTTCCTGGCGTCACTAAGGGCGGCAGGCACGCAAACATTACGTGTCGAAGACCTATGAATCTTGGTCATTGATGGTATGCTGGCGCTGATGCTCCGCATGATCCAGCCATAACGTCGCGCCGTGCCAAGCGAAGAAAATACCAGCGCACAGAAAGGCCACCGCGAAGCCCACCCGCCACACGCGGGAAAGGCTTCGAGCATCTATCCCGAATCCGAACCGCAAATCGTGACTGGAGGTGACGGCGAAGGCGCTCATAAGGATACTCGCCATGAAAAAAATGGCCGACGCGATAAACTCTACGACAAGCTGAATAGTCTTGTTCGAAGGGTTGAAGTCACTGATTGGATAGTTGCTATTTGCACAATTGTAATTGCCATCGCAACGGTTGTCAGCGTTGTTATTGTTAAGGGCCAGTTGGACGAAATGAAGTCGTCCTCGTCTCAAGCTGACCAACTCGTTGCTGCGGCAACTATGCAGGCCAATGCCATCAAGGATTTGAGAGATTTGGCAAGCGGTCAGCTTCTCACCCTCCAAGAACAGCTTGGGGCGATGAAGAAACAACAGGAAATTACGCAGATACAAATGCGTGCAAATATCAGACGGGAAGGAATTGTCGCCAAACCTGTAATGGCTGGTATAGATAAAGTTGGCTGGAACCTTAATTCCGTCCTCCGCAATGTGGGAGGTACAGACGCTACAGACTTTTTCATGATTTGGAAGATTTTTCCCGATGAGCCCAAAACTTCTGACGGAAGAACTTGTCCAATCATCATCAAACCCCTGGACAGACGGTTCCCGATGTTGATGACCCCAGGACAACCCGTAACTCAAGCAGCCATCATGCTTCGCATGGAAGATGCTGTAAGAGCAAAGCAGGGGATTCAGGACATTTATGTCGTTGGACGCGTCGAATATAGAGATGTCTTTAACGGAACGAAGACTCATAACTATGCGTGGTGTGTCCACGTTGTTCCACACGACCTGGAAAAAGACGAGTTTTCCTTCTTGAATGTTTCCGAAGAGCGTGACTAGAAGCAGGCCAATAGCGGTAAACATCACGCACCTACTTGGTTGTAGGTGAATGACTGGCGGGAACGCTTGGTGAGCTTGCTACATAATGCCGAAACTCTCCGGCATTATGTAGCAAGCTCACCAAGGCCCGGATGGTCAGTCAGCCGCCATTTGCCGACAATGGCGCATGGCCGAGCCGCTCGCAATCTCCATCCTACGCAAGAAGCGCGACCGCATCCGCGACACCATCGCCAAGTATGAGGCGCGGCTGAAAGAGGCTCAGGCCGACCTGGCGCATGTTATTGCTGCCCTGCGCCTATTTGAGATCGACAACAACGCCGATGACTTCCCCGCCTATGTCGATCTGAATCGGGTATTCCGGCGGGGGGAAACGACGACATTTTGCCTGGAAATGCTCCGGGCTGAAGGGCCTCTTGATACCTGTGAGCTTGCGGCCCGCCTCATGCGGCGAAAAGGCCTGGACGAACACGACAAGGTGTTGTCGCAGGCCATTACGCTCCGGATCGTCCAAACGCTTCGCGCCCGTGCCCGGCGGGGCAAGGTGGATGGCAACGAGCGGCGAAAAGGCGTATGTATCTGGCGACTGCTGATGTAATTGAGAAGTCGCCGCTTCTCGCCAGTGTCCACGCAACCGCCATTCCCTCAGGGAAGTTTTCCTGAGAAAAACTTCCGCACGCGGTCAATCTGATCAGCCTCATCTCTCGGCCAGCCAATTGCTGTACGCAGATATTCCCGTGCGTGATCCTCGGCATCGGAAGCTGTCAGGCCATGGGCCTTCGCCATCCTCAGATATTCCTTCGCCCGATCTCTGTCGTTTGGATGAACCGCGAATGGTGCCGTCATATGCGCAAAGCCGCCACCGATAAGCTTCACCCAGTCAATTGGGTCCATAATCGCCTCCTAATATTGCCTTTCTCAAAGGCGATTTCGCGCAACAAGTGATCGGTAGTGCTCCCCCAAGACTGTAAGCCGACAGGACTTAGATTCCATGGCCGCGTAATACATATGCTCGGCATCCACAGGGACCACCAAATTGACCCGGTTCATGCGCTGTAGGATCGCAAACCGGCTGGTGTTGTCAGGGTCGGGAACCGGATGATGCTCCTCGCCCTCGTTCCGCTTGGGCTCGAAGCTAGGGTCGAGAGGGAACACGTAGCCGGGTGTCGGGAAAAATTCAGCCAACCTCTGTAATTCAGCCAAAGCGATCGGCGGCTGCACTTCGCGGAGAGAAATGAAGCTGTTGACGTTCGTCTTAAAGATCGGTCGCTGCTCCCAGGCCCCGAGGGACTGGTCTATATGAGCATAGACACTGCCGGGTGTCACTTCGCCAACCAAGTTACATGCCGAACCATTGAGGGCATCAACCATTAACGTTGTGAAAACGCCGCTTCCATTGTTTTCGCTTGCGTATTGCTCGGCGGACGAGGCTGTTAAGATAGTTAGGCCCTCACTGATCTCGGCTATTCTGCCATTGACTGGGGCGCCCCCCGCAATGCCCGAGTGGCAGCTATCAAGTATAATTACCTTGTTCTTTGCTTTTGACTTGTTGGCAAAGGTCACAACCTCGTATAGAGACAGACCGTCGTGGCCCTGCTGGGTGTCGGAACAGCAAAGATAGCCGCCTGCTGATTCAATATACCCATGGCCAGCAAAATAAAATAATGCGATATCCGGCTCGCCATCGGAGAATAATTTTTGCATTGCATCGCGCAACGTAGTTCTGTTGACAGGCTGTTGCGGCCCATTGGCGGCAAGCAATTTGACGTCGAAATTAACTGAGCCATTCGCATGACGATCCAATACTGCCTTGACCGCATGGGCGTCATTGACGCAGCCATACAACGGGGAGATGCCCTCGTAGTAGTCGATGCCAACAATCAATGCCCTGCGCATGATCTCGCTCTCACTTGTTGCCGTAGTAGAGGTTCCAGATGGCCTTGACGAGCGGTTCGCGATTCCAGCCGACGCGAGCCGTCGCTGCGCTGGTCACCACCGTCGATGCTCGCTGCTGCCCCCACGGATCGACCGCCAGAATCGGCTTATTATAGGCCTTGGCGATTTCGATCTCGATGTTGATCCATTTGGAATGGGTAGCGTACAGGCCTGTCGGAATCACGACCACATGACAAGGCTTGATCTGTGCAGTGATCGCCTCGCGTAGCTGTCTGTCGTTGGCCGCGTTGTGGATAGGGTCGTTCTTGGGTACCGAGAAATTGCGGAAATTCACCGAGGCCTGGCCGTAGCTGTGGTTCGGCTTGAAAATCCATTCCTCAAGCTTCTTGTAAACGCCGGAATAGGCCCAGGAATGGCTGATGAAGACGTGAACGTAATGGGTGCTCATTATTTCCCCCTTCCAAGCGCAGCTGAATCAAAAAAGTCGGCCCGACCACCGCCCATGACCGCAAGCCCCTTATACCTGAGTTGGTAGCATTTTGTCAGAGGGGTAAATCGCGCTATTGTTGGCGTTCTCGCTGCCAGTACCCTTTCCACTGGCGGCTGACCGGGCGGCCAGCGGCGGCGCCCACCACCATCATGAACTGCTCGCCGTTGCTGAGGCGGCGATGGTCCTCGCGCCAGTCCATCTCGGCGGCATACGCCGCGAGGTATGGACCAGCGACATGATGATAGGTGCCCAGCTCGGCGCGACGAAGGCGGCTGAAAAAGCTCTCGGCCTGGTTGGTGCAGCCCTCGCCGTCGCTGTAGACCTCGGAGTGGTTGATGCGCTTGGTGAGGTAGCGGGCGTGCAGGCGGTCCCAATGGGCCGCCTCGTCGGCATAGATGGTGCTGCCGGGGGCGACGCGCTCCAGGATGGTTGGAATCGCGGCGTCCTCGGTCTTGGTGACGTTGTCGGGTCGGGTCGGGGCTGGCCCGACAAAGAAACACCCCCGCCAGTTGCCTGACGGGGGTGATCTTGGCTGGTCCACCGTGCTGCTCCGCCATGCCCTGGTCCGGGTCGGTGGAGAGCGCAGCAATCCTTATTCGGATCAGACCGAGTAGTACATCTGGAATTCGACCGGATGCGGGGTGTGCTCGAAGCGGTAGACTTCCTCGTACTTGAGCTCGATGTAGCTCTCGATGAATTCCTTCGAGAACACGTCGCCCTTGCACAGGAAGTCGCTGTTGGCCCGCAGGGCCTCCAGGGCTTCGCGCAGCGAGCCGCACACGGTCGGAACCAGCTTCAGTTCCTCGGGGGGCAGATCGTACAGGTTCTTGTCCATGGGATCGCCGGGGTGGATCTTGTTGGCGATACCGTCCAGGCCGGCCATCAGCATGGCCGAGAAGGCCAGGTAGGGGTTCGCGCCGGGGTCGGGGAAGCGGACTTCAACGCGCTTGCCCTTCGGCGAGGCCGAGTAGGGGATGCGGCAGGAGGCCGAACGGTTGCGGGCCGAGTAGGCCAGCAGAACCGGGGCTTCGAAGCCGGGGATCAGGCGCTTGTAGCTGTTGGTCAGCGGGTTGGTGAAGGCGTTGATGGCCTTGGCGTGCTTGATGATGCCGCCGATGTAGTACAGGGCGGTGTCCGAGAGGTCGGCATAGCCCGAACCGGCGAACAGGGGCTTGCCGGCCTTCCAGATGGACTGGTGGACGTGCATGCCCGAGCCGTTGTCGCCGTAGATCGGCTTCGGCATGAAGGTCGCGGTCTTGCCGTAGGAGGCAGCGACGTTGTGGACCACGTACTTGTAAATCTGGATCCAGTCGGCGGCCTGCACCAGCGAGCCGAACTTGATGCCCAGCTCGTGCTGCGACGAGGCCACTTCGTGGTGATGCTTCTCGATGGGCAGGCCCATCTCGCCCATGACGGTCAGCATCTCGGCGCGCATGTCGACGTGACCGTCGACCGGCGGAACCGGGAAGTAGCCGCCCTTGACGCCCGGGCGGTGGCCCAGATTGCCTTCGGCGAAGTCGCGGCCCTGGGCCTCGACGCCGTCTTCCGAGCGCAGCTCGTAATAGCCCTTGTTCATGCCGAGTTCGTACTTGACGTCATCGAACACGAAGAATTCGGCCTCGGGGCCGAAATAGGTGGCGTCGCCCACGCCCGACGACTTCACATAAGCCTCGGCGCGCTTGGCGATGGAGCGGGGGTCGCGGTCGTAGAGCTGGCCGGTGGCGGGCTCGACGATGTCGCAGTTGATGATCAGCTGCGACTGGGCGGCGAAGGGATCCATGACGGCCGACGAGGCGTCGGGCTTCAGGATCATGTCGGATTCGTTGATGCTCTTCCAGCCGGCGATCGACGAGCCGTCGAACATGATGCCTTCATTCAGCATCTCGGCGTCCACGGTGGACACGTGCTGGGCGGTGTGCTGCCACTTGCCGCGCGGATCGGTGAAGCGGAAATCGACGTACTTCACGTCGTTTTCCTTGATCAGTTCGAGGACCTTCTTGACGTCGTCGGACATGGTCACATTCCTGATAGTTGAGAGTTGAAAACGTGCGGCTGCCCCCGGCCCGACACCGAATATCCGGCCTCCCGTCCGGGGCGCCAGCCGAAATCAGATGGCGTCGCTGCCACGTTCGCCGGTACGGATGCGAATGGCTTCCTCCACCGACGAAATGAAAATCTTGCCGTCACCGATACGACCCGTATGGGCAGCCTGCTGGATGGCCTCGACGGCGCGCTCCACCAGATTATCCTCGATGATCAGCTCGATCTTGACCTTGGGCAGGAAGTCCACCACGTACTCGGCGCCGCGATAGAGTTCGGTATGCCCCTTCTGCCGGCCGAAGCCCTTGGCCTCGGTCACGGTAAGACCCTGCAGACCCACCTCGTGAAGGGCTTCCTTCACCTCGTCGAGCTTGAAGGGCTTGATGATCGCTTCGATCTTCTTCATGAACCGCCGTCTTTCGGATTGGCGTTGATACCCGCGTCAAACGCGCGACTCATTTAGCACGCCTTGTGCCAGTTCGACCACCATGAAAACAGCGGCATCCCCATGAATATTGCCGGGAAGATGCCTTTAATTCAGGCATTTACGCCCAATTCGTGGGCAGCCTGCTTCCGCTTCACCTTCAAGGGGCTTCCGCGTTAGGCTGTTGCCCTGACCTTTCGCCTGGGAGAGCCTTCGTTGAAGCCCGCCAACTCCGTTCTGTCGTCCTTCGGCACCACTATTTTCGAAACCATGTCACGGCTGGCCCAGGCCCATGGCGCCATCAATCTCGGCCAGGGCTTTCCCGAGGGACTCGAGCCCGACGACGTCGTCGCCAAGGCGGCCGACGCCCTTCGGGACGGCCCCAACCAATATCCCTCCATGATGGGGATTCCCGCCCTGCGCACCGCCATCGCCGCCCATGACAGGCGCTTCTATGGACTCGACCTCGATCCCATGGAGGCGGTGATGGTCACCTCGGGGGCCACCGAGGCCCTGGCCGCCTGCCTGTTCGGGCTGATCGAGCCGGGCGACGAGGTGGTGCTGATCGAGCCCTTGTATGATTCATACCTGCCCATCATCCGCCGCGCCGGCGGCATCCCCAAGCTGGTGCGGGTCGAGCCGCCCCATTGGGATCTGCCCAGGGAGGCCCTGGCGGCGGCCTTTTCCGAGCGGACCAAGCTGATCGTGCTGAA
The DNA here is from genome assembly GCA_016195125.1 of Magnetospirillum sp. Taxonomy (GTDB): domain Bacteria; phylum Pseudomonadota; class Alphaproteobacteria; order Rhodospirillales; family Magnetospirillaceae; genus Phaeospirillum. The sequence continues at coordinate 5,568 of JACQAD010000169.1, read as the reverse complement.
CACCCCCATGAATCCCGCCGGCAAGGTCTGGACCCCGGATGAACTGAGCTTCCTGGCCGGATTGCTGGACCGTCACGATTCCTATGCGGTCTGCGACGAGGTTTACGAGCATCTGGTCTATGACGGGCGCCGCCATACTCCGCTGATGACCTTGCCCGGCATGGGCCGGCGTTGCCTCAAGATCGGTTCGGCCGGCAAGATCTTCTCGCTGACCGGCTGGAAGGTCGGCTGGGTGGTGGCCGCCCCCGAATTGCTGGCGCCGGTGGCCAAGGCCCATCAATACCTGGCCTTCACCACGCCCCCCAATCTGCAGGCGGCGGTGGCCTGGGGCTTGGCCAAGGAGGATTCCTATTACCAGGGACTCACCGCTCTGCTGACGGCGCGGCGCGACCTTCTGGCGGCGGGCCTGCGCCGGGTCGGCTTCCAGGTGCTGGACACCGGCGGCAGCTATTTCATCAGTGCCGATTTCCGCCCTCTGGGCTTCAACGGCGATGACGTCTCGTTCTGCCGGCACATCACCGAGACGGCCGGCGTCGCCGCCATCCCGGTCAGCACCTTCTACCAGGGTGGCGATGTCGCCCATTTCGCCCGTTTCTGCTTCGCCAAGACGGATCAGGCCATCCATGAGGCGGTGATGCGACTGGAACGGCATTTCCAAGGATAGGCCCTTGACGCCGCCCCCCGGACTTCGCTAAACATGCGGCCTCTTCCGGTGGCGGGTGTAGCTCAGTTGGTTAGAGCGCCAGTTTGTGGTACTGGATGTCGTCGGTTCGATTCCGATCACTCGCCCCATCCCCCCTCTTCGATGCCGACATTTCCGCCAGCGAGGAGCGTGCTCCCCGCATCCGGTGACGTTTCCCGGGCGCGGCTGACCCGGTTCCGGCCTTCGGTCTTGGCGGCATAAAGCGCAATGTCGGCCCGTCTCATCAGTTCATCGCCGTCTTCGCCCATTGCCCGGCAGGCGCAGCCGAAAGACGCGGTGACCCGGCCGTCATGTCCCGGCCATGGGTCGAAGTGCAGGCTTTCGATCACCCGTCGCAAGGATTCGGCCACATAGGCGGCGCTTTCCAGATCGGTATCGGGAAGCAGAATGCCGAATTCCTCGCCCCCCAGGCGTCCCAGCGTATCCGTCATCCTTGTATGGCTTTTCACCGTGCCTGCCACCGCCCTCAGGATCATGTCGCCCGTTTGGTGCCCGCCGCTGTCGTTCACCGCCTTGAAGTGATCGATGTCGATCATGATCAGCGACAGGGGCTGGCCGTTGCGCTGGGATCGTTGCAGTTCGGCCTGGAAGCAAAGATCGAAATGGCGGCGATTGAACAATCGGGTCAGTGAATCCTGGGTCGCACTGCGCTCGAGGGTGCGTTCATGATGGCGCCGGGCATGATCGACCCGTTCATGGATCACGCTGCTGACGGTAATCAGCAAAATGATGAACCAACTGATGGCGACCACGAAAATGCCGAACAGGTCGTTGGCGCTATTCTCGTTGAGCGCCCTGATGATCAGGAAGCCGGCGATGAACGGAACGCAATAGCCCAGAGCGATCTGGATCCTGGCGATGCGCCCGGTGATATAGGGGCTGAAAATAGCCCGCAGCATGGACCGGTTGGCTGAAAGCCCGGCCGCCGCCAGCCCCAGGGGAAGGCCAAAGGTCACGGTCATCATGGACATCTGGCCGTAAAACCGGGGAAGGCCGTAGGCATAGCCGGTGACCGCCACCATGGGCAGGGCAAGGGAGGCGAAGGCCAGAAGCTGGGCGCTTCGAATCCAGCGGATTCCATAAGAGACGATCGACGATGCGATCAACAGCAGCATGATGGCGGTATTCTCGCCCATGCTGTTCCTCAATCCCGCTTTCAGATCCTGGGCCACCATGGCGTTGAACGGCGTGATCGAGGCGAGGACCGCCGCCGCGCCGCTACCCGGCCAAAGGCGAAGAATGCATATGCCGATCGCCAGCACGGCGATCACGGTGGAGCGCCGCCGGTCCCGGACCTGACGCCGGCCGGACAGGGCCGTGGCCAGAAGGATCGTGATCAGGATCGTCAAGGGATGGGAGGCCGGTCCCCCTGAAATGGGCCGATACATCTGCTCGATGGAAAAGACATAACCGCCGGCGCTCGCTGCGGCCAGCAACCCGACCGCGATGGCGAGTGGTCGTGTCGTCGCCATGAACGGCCGAATAAGTTTCGCCCGTTCCATCGCCTTTCCAGGCGTCGTGAGAATCACGTGAAGTCCCCCGATTGATACCCGTGATGCCGTGACGAACAAATGGCGATGATCATCATTGCATTTGCCCAGGGCTTACTCTTTCCAGGCCAATGCCGTAAATATGATTTTCATATGAACTTTTATGAGTGATGCGGGGCTTTATTCATTCTGATCCTCAGTCCTGTTGTCGCCAGAACAAATGCGATCGTCCGGCCCATCTCCGTCACGGCTCGGTCGAGGCCATCTCGGGATTGAGCCCCCGGTCTATTCGGCTTACCTTGGGTCTATATCCTTGGACGCGGTACCCGATAGGAGGCGCCGTCTTTGCCAGACAGGGCCCGCATACTCTTTGTCGATGACGAGGTCAGGGTACTAGAAGCCCTGCGGCGTTCGCTCCGGCCCCGCGAGGGCCGTTGGGAGATGGCATTCCTGTCTTCGCCTGCCGAGGCCCTGGCGGCGTTCCGCCTTAGGCCATTCGATGTGGTGGTGACCGACATGAAGATGCCGGGCATGAGCGGTATCGAGATGGTCATGGCCATGCGCCAGAGTGCGCCCCAGGCGGGGGCCGCCTATATCGTGCTGACCGGAACGGCGGATCTTCGCACCGCCATCGACGCCATCAACAAGGCCGAGATTTTCCGGTTCTTCACCAAGCCCTGCCCCTCCTTCCTGTTGGCCGAGGGGATCGAGGCCGCCCTGGAAATCAGGAAGCCATCCGCTGTCCCCGCCTCGGCGACCATGGGTGAGACGGCGCTTGACCGGCTGGCGGTGGCGGTATTGGTGGTCAATTCGCAAGGGCGTGTGCTGTTCATGAACCGAAGGGGCGGACGCCTGTGCGCCGCTGGGAACGGCATCGTCCTTGGACCCAACAAGATTTTCCGGGCATCCACCCCTGCGGAGACGGCGCGGCTGTCCGAATTGATCGTCTCGGCCATCGGTGGCGGTGAAGGCGGCGTCATGAGCCTGACCCGGGCCGAGGCCGGGCCGCTTTCGGTGGCGGTCACCGCCTTGGACGGAGATTGCGGTGCCGAGGCCAAGGCGGCGCTTTACATCTGCGACCCCGACGACCATCCGATCCCCATGCCCGAACAATTGGAGCGATTGCTGGATCTGACCGCCGCCGAAGCGCGCCTGGCCCATGCCCTGGCGCTGGGCCAGTCGGTGGAGGAGGCCGCCGGTGCGGCCGGGATCACGGTGGGGACGGCACGGGGCTATCTGAAACTGGTCTTTGCCAAAACCGGCAAATCGCGCCAGGCCGAACTGGTGCGGCTGATCCTGAGTCTGCCGGTGGTGGCCGACTGACCCTCCCAAATGGGAGTGCCGCCCGTCGAGTGGTCGTATGAGGATAGGGGCAAGACGATGATTCGTGATTCTGGATATGGGCCATGGTGCCGAACTCTTTGCTGAACCAACCACGCGATGCAGGGGGCAAGATCCACTGGCCCATCGGCCTGCCGCCCAATGCGACGATATCCACCTTCAAAGGGGGAGCCCAAAGGGGGAGCCCATGACGAGCGCCAAGCCGGTTATTCTGTTCGTGGATGACGAGAAGGGCGTTCTTGACGGTCTGCGCCGCAGCCTTTACGGCCAGCGCGACGAATGGGATCAGCGCTTCGCCCTGTGCGCCCCCGAGGCCCTGGCCATTCTTGATGGGCAGAAGGTGGATGTGGTGATCACCGACATGCGCATGCCCGGCATGGACGGTGCCGCCTTGCTCGACCGGGTCCGAACCATCCAGCCTGCGGCGGCCCGGATCGTGCTGTCGGGGTTCTCCGAGCGGGAGGCCGTCTTTCGAACCGTCGGCCCGGCCCACCAATATTATATGAAGCCCTGCTCGCCCCAGATTCTGGTCGAGGCTATCCGCCGTGCACTGAGCGTGCGCCGGGCGTTGAATTCGCCGGATCTGCTGGCGCTGGTGGCCGGCGCCAGTTCGGTTCCCGCCCTGCCGGCGGCCTTGATGGCCCTGTTCGACGAATTGCAGTCACCCAACGGCTCGGCCGGTGAAGTGGCGAAAATCATCTGCTCGGATGTGGGGTTGACCGTCAATCTTCTGAAACTGACCAATTCGGGATTCTTCTACATTTCCTCCGATGTCACCGACGTCTTGCTGGCGGTGAAGATGCTGGGGTTCGAGATGATCCGCGCCCTGGCCGTGCTCGCCGGCGTGTTCGAGGCCTTCAGCGGCAGCGCCATGGATTGCGATACCGTCAGGCAGCTGGAGCGGCGCAGCCTGCAGATCGGCATGGTGGCCCGCCGCATCGCCGAGAGCGCGGGGTTGAGCCGGGCCGCGGTCGAGCAGGCCCAATGCGCCGGAATGCTGGCCCATGTGGGGTCGTTGCTGCTGTTCGCCAATTGGCCGGCCCCCATGGCGGAACTGCGCCGTGAATTGGACCGCTCGGGCGGCGATATCGTCACCGCCGAGCGTTCGACCCTGGGGGCGTCCCATGCGGAAGTGGGCGGAGTCCTGCTGGGGCTTTGGGGCTTTACCGATCCGGTGGTCGAGGCGGTGCTTTACCACCACGAGCCCCGCCGCTCCGAGCGCCATTCCAACAGTGCCAATGCCCCCCTCGCCGCCGTTCATATCGCCCAGCATCTGATCAAGCCGCGGCCGGCGGGAATGGAAGCCAAGGATTTCTGGGCTCGGGGTCTGGATATGGAATACCTGAACGAAATCGGAATCGTCTCGGAGATCGCCGGCTGGGCCGAGATCGCCGAGGCCATTCGCAAGGAGCACGAATGATGGGCGAGATGACGGACAAGGTTCTGGTGGTCGATGACGATGCCAACCTGCTGGCCGGACTGCGCCGCCTGTTGGGTCAGCGCTTCAAGGTGGTGACCGCCGAGGGCGGGATCGAGGCATTGGGATTGGCCCAGAACGAAGGCCCCTTTGCCGCCGTGCTCTGCGACATGCGCATGCCCGGCATGGACGGGATCGAGGTACTGCGCCGCATGCAGGAGATGGCCCCCGATACGGTGCGCATGATGCTGACCGGCAATGCCGATCAGAAAACTGCGGTGGATGCCATCAACGGCGGCCAGATCTTCCGGTTCTTCAACAAGCCCTGCGCCATGGCGACCTTGGGTGAGGGCATCGAGGCCGCCATCCGCCATCATCATCTCATCACCGCCGAGCGGGCGTTGCTGGAAGGCACCCTGGCCGGCTCCATCGCCCTGATGAATGAAGTTCTGTCCCTGGTGGCGCCGGAAAGCTTCGAACGGTCCCTGCGTCTGCGCGGCTGGGCCCTGCAGATGGCCGCGGCCATGAACCTGACCAGTCAGTGGGATTTGGAACTGGCGGCCACGCTGGCTCGTATCGGGGAAATCTCGATTCCGCCGGAAGTGCTGGCCCGCCAT
>JACQAD010000124.1 GCA_016195125.1 Magnetospirillum sp. | reverse complement strand
CGTGGTCCGCACCCTGCTCATGCACGGCTACCGCCGCGCCCTGCTGCGCGACCCCATGCTGCCCGATGAATTGCTGCCCGCTCATTGGCCGGGAACCTCGGCCCGGCTCTTGTGCCGCAATCTCTACCGCCTGGTTTCGGCAGCGGCCGAGACCCATGTCATGAGCATGCTGGAAACCGCCGAGGGTCCGGTCCCCGAGGCCCATCCCGGCTACTACACCCGCTTCGGCGGCTTGCAGGCCGACTGAGCCAGCCTCTCAACCGCTAACGGTTTTGGACGCCCATCTCGACGGATGGCGTATCGCTTTGGCATGGCCAGCCGGGCCTGATCCCCAAGGATCACGGCCATGCGTTCTGTGAATATTACGCAAAAAAATTGACTCATCCGTAAAAAATGCATTACGACGTATAAAAATGCCGTCCGCCGGCCGTTCGGGTCGAGGGGGCGCAAGCCGGGGAGCAACGCCGCCAAAGCGGCGCCGGATCAGGAGAAGCGTCATGTCCACCGACACCGTGTCCGCGGGGCGGAAAGAGGTTCCGACCTATTGCTACAATTGCGTCTCCGGTCCCGATCTGATGAAGGTGACCGTCGAGGATGGGGTGGCGACCGGCATCGCTCCCAATCATGACGGCATCGGCATTCACCCGGCGGACGGGCGCCCCTGCGTCAAGGCTTACGGGCTGGTGCAGAAGACCTACAATCCCCACCGCATCCTGACCCCCATGAAGCGTACCAATCCCAAGAAGGGCCGCAACGAGGATCCGGGCTTCGTGCCCATTTCGTGGGACGAAGCCCTGGATATGGTGGCTGGCCGTCTGCGCGACTTGCGCCAGCGAGGCCTGCTCAACGATCAGGGATTGCCGCGTCTGGCCGCCACCTTCGGTCATGGCGGCACCCCGGCCAGCTATATGGGAACCTTTCCCGCCTTTCTGGCCGCCTGGGGGCCGATCGATTTCAGCTTCGGCTCGGGCCAGGGCGTCAAATGCGTCCATTCCGAACATCTCTATGGCGAGTACTGGCATCGCGCCTTCACCGTCTGCGCCGACACGATGCTGACCAATTACGTGGTGTCCTTCGGCACCAATGTGGAAGTCTCGGGCGGGCCGTGCGCCGTGCGCCGCCACGCCGATGCGCGACGGCGCGGCTATAAGCGGGTCCAGGTCGAGCCGCATCTGTCGCCCACCGGCGCCTGCTCGGCGGAATGGGTGCCCATCAAGCCCAAGACCGACCCGGCCTTCATGTTCGCCATGCTGCACGTCATGCTGTACGAGGCGCCACGCTCGGCCCTTGATCTCGACTTTCTGCGCGACCGCACCGCCTCGCCCTATCTGGTGGGGCCGGGGGGCTGGTATCTGCGCGATCCCGACAGCGGCAAGCCCTTGATGTGGGACAGCGTGACCGGCGGCCCGGTTCCCTTCGATCAGGCGGGGGCCGTGCCGGCCCTGGAGGGTGAGTTCCGGGTGGCCGCCGCCATCGCCCATCTGCCCGACGGGGTGGTGGAGGAGTGCAGGGATGTGCTCGGGCGTCCGGCCTTCACCCATCTGGTGGAGGGCATGCGCGGCTATTCCCCCGAATGGGCATCCGGCATCTGCGACGTGCCGGCGGCGACGGTGCGACGGGTGGCGCTGGAATACCTGGAGCAGGCCTGCGTTGGGGAAACCATCGAGATCGACGGCAGGATCTTGCCGTTCCGTCCCGTCGCCGTGACCCTGGGCAAGACCGTCAACAACGGCTGGGGGGCCTATGAATGCTGCTGGGCCAGGACGGTGCTCGCCACCCTGGTGGGAGCGCTGGAGGTGCCCGGCGGCACCCTGGGCACCACGGTGCGGCTCAACCGGCCCCACGACAATCGCCTGAAGAGCGTCAAGCCGGGCGAGGACGGCTTCATGAACGCTCAGATGAACTCCACCAAGAAGGGCGGATGGGCGGCCAAGCCCAAGGGGCGCAACGCCCATACCACCCTCATCCCCATCGTCGGCGATTCCAGCTGGGCCCAGGCCCTGGGGCCGACTCATCTGGCCTGGATGTTCCTGAAGGAGGCGCCCGGCGAGTGGGAGGCCCCCGAACCCCCCGATGTCTGGATCGCCTATCGCACCAATCCAGCCATCTCGTTCTGGGACACCACCCAGCTTTCCCAGAACATGACCCGGATGCCGTTCGTGGTGGCCTTCGCCTATACCATGGACGAGACCAACCATATGGCCGACATCCTGCTGCCCGAGGCCACCGATCTGGAAAGCACCCAGCTGATCCGGGCCGGCGGCACCAAATTCGTGGAGCAGCATTGGTCCCATAACGGTTTCGTCCTGCGTCAGCCGGCGGTGGCGCCGCAGGGCGAGGCCCGCGACTTCACCTGGATTTCCACCGAACTCGCCCGCCGCTCGGGATTGCTCGTCGAATACAACAAAGCCCTCAATCGCGGCGCCGCCCTGGTGCCGCTGAAGGGCGAGGGCTTCGACTTCTCTCTGGCCGAGGATCAGGCCCACGGCGTCGATCATATCTGGGATTCGGTCTGCCGGGCCGCCACCGCCTCGGTCACCGGCGGCGCCGAGGTCAAGGGACTGGACTGGATGAAGGCGAACGGCCTGTTCGTGGTGCCGTTCACCCGCAACGACTGGTACCTCCACCCCAGCATGGCGGAAAAGGGCCTGCGCTACGAACTGCCCTATCAGGAGCGCCTGATGCGGGTCGGCGAGGAATTGCGCCGCCGCCTGCACGAGCACGACATCTTCTGGTGGGATGAGCAATTGGAGGAGTATCAGGGCATCCCCCACTGGCATGACGTGCCCGGCCGCTGGGTCCGGGCGGTGGAGGCGGCGGGAAAAGATCCCAAGGATTACCCCTTCTGGGGCATCACCACCAAGACCATGCCCTATACCACCGGCAATAATGCCGGCATCCCCCTGATGGACGAGGTGGCGGGCAATCTGCGCGGCCATGGCTCGGTGGTGATCAACGCCGCCCCGGCCAGGAAACTGGGCATCGGCGACGGTGATTGGGTGGAGGTCAGTTCCATCGTCGGCCGGACGCGGGGGCGTGCCGCCCTGGTCCAGGGCTGCCGGCCCGACACCATCGTCATTCCCGGCCAGTTCCAGCATTGGAAGACCCCCTTCGCCAAGGATCTGAACTATCCCTCCCTGAACTCCATCTCGCAGATGTCGCTGGAACTGACCGATGCCACCGGCTCGGGGGCCGATGTGGTGCGGGTCAGGGTGGTCAAGGTCGATGGGCCCCTGCCGGGAGATGGGACATGATCGCCGGGGCCCGTGACGTCCGGGCCATCCGCCTGGACTGCCGAGGCGCGGGCGAGGAATTGTGCCCGGTGATCACCGAGGACACGCTGACCATCAATGTGGAGGGAATCGGCACCTATACCCTGATGTGGACACCCACGGGCCGAGGAGGTGAGGCCATGGCCTATACTCCCGCCGAGGGCCTGCTGGGCGAGGCGGGCATGGCCGAGCCGCTGGCCATGGCGGTGGGCTTCCTGTTCACCGAAGGCATCATCGACAGCGTTCATGACCTGCGGGCCGTGGCGTTCTGTCCCGATGATTCCAAGGTGGTGGCCGTTTATCTCAGGGACGCAACCCGCCCCCAAATCCGCCGCCGTGACGTCATCATGAACAGCTCCTGCGGGGTTTGCGGCGAAGGCGGCCGGCTCGAGGATTTGATCGCCACCTTGCCTCAGGTGGAGGGCGGCATGGTGGTCGAGACCGGCACCCTGCATCGGCTGATGGCCGAAATGCGCGCCCGCCAGACCGTCTTCGCCGCCACCGGCGGCGCCCATGCGGCGGCGGTCTTCGGCGGTGATGGCCGCATCCTTGCCCTCGCCGAGGATCTGGGGCGCCACAACTCCCTGGACAAGGTGATCGGCCATTGTCTGCTGGACGGTGTGGATACCGCCGGCTGCGGCGTCCTGCTGTCATCGCGCCTCAGCCTGGAGATGGTCACCAAGGCGGTCCGAGCCCGCTTCCAACTGGTGGCGGCGGTGTCGGCGCCGACCTCGCTGGCGGTGGACGTGGCCTTGCGCCGGGGAGTGACACTGTGCGGCTTCCTGCGCGAGGATCGCTGTACGGTTTACAGCCATCATCAGCGCATCGCCGAACTGGCGCCAAACGCCTGGCTCAATTGACCCGCAACAAGATTGTTGCCTAGGTAAACAATCTTGTTGCCTAATTCGTTGACCTGGTAAACAATCCCCATATTCGAAGGAGGGGCCCCATATTCGAAGGAGGGGATTGCATGCCCATGACCCAGGCGAAGTCGTTGGACGCGGAGGCGGAAACCTCGTTCGGCCCCATGACCGAGGAGCTGGGCTTTCACCTCCGTCGCGCCCAGGTGGCCGCCTTCAAGCATTTCGCCCAGAGTGTCACCGCCGCCGAAGGCATCACGCCCGGCCTTTACGGCATGCTCCAGGTCATCGCCAGCAATTCCGGCCTCAGTCAGAGCCGTCTGGCCGAGGTGATGGAGGTTGACCGCTCGTCCATCGTCAAGGTGGTCAATCAGCTGACCGAAAAGGGGCTGATCAAGCGCGAGGCCTCGGCCACCGATCGCCGCTCCTACCATCTGCGCATGACCTCCGAGGGCAAGCTGGCGCTGCGTCGCATCGAGGATGCGGTGGCACGCCAGGACCGCGAGTTTTCCGCCGGTCTGTCCGAGGACGCCCGGCGCCTGCTGATCAGCCTGCTCAAACGTTTGTACTAAAAAGAAGCTAAAGCTTCCGATAGGGAGGAAGACCCGTGAAAAGCATCCTGCGAATGACCCTCAACGGCCGCGCCCGCGAGGATCTGGTGCCCGACAACATGCTGTTGCTGGATTATCTGCGCGAGGTCACCGGCTCAGGTGGCGGGCAAGCGGGTGGAGACGGTGGAAAGCCTCGCCACCCAGGGGCGGTTGACGCGGCTGCAGCAGGCTTTCCACGAGAAGCTGGGCACCCAATGCGGCTTCTGCACGCCGGGGATGATCATGGCCGCCGAGGCCCTGCTGCGCAAAAACCCCGATCCGTCGCGCGACGAGATCAAGGCGGCGCTGGCCGGCAATCTGTGCCGCTGCACCGGCTATGTGAAAATCATCGAGGCGGTGGAGACGGCCAGCGGCTCCGCCTGCCAGGAGGCGGCGCAATGAGCTTCCAGATCCCCAAGAACGGCAAGATCGGCGCCCGCACCCCCCTGGTCGACGGCGTCGACAAGGTGACCGGCAAGGCCAAATACACCGCCGACCTTCCCGCCGTCGGCGCCCTGGTGGGACGCATCCTGCGCTCGCCGGTGGCCCATGCCCGGATCGTCTCCATCGACACCAGCGCCGCCGAGGCTTTGGACGGCGTGGTCTGCGTCTGTACCGGCGCCGAAACCCCGGTGCCGTTCGGCGTGCTGCCCATCGCCGAGAACGAGTATCCCCTGGCCCGCGACAAGGTCCGCTATCGCGGCGACCCGGTGGCGGCATTGGCGGCGGTTGACGAGGTGACGGCCGAGAAGGCCTTGAATCTGATCAAGGTCGAGTACGAGCAACTCCCCGCCTACATGACGCCCAAGCAGGCCATGAAGGAGGGGGCAATCGCCATCCATGCCGAGAAACCCAACAACATCCTGCGCGAAGTCCATGCCGAGTTCGGCGATGTGGAGGCCGGACGCGAAGAGGCCGAACTGATCCGCGAGAAGGTCTACACCTTCGCCGAGGTCAATCATGTTCACATGGAACTGAACGCCACCCTGGCCGAATACGATCCCGAACGGGATTCCCTGACCCTCAACACCACCACCCAGGTGCCTTACTACGTCCACCTCAAGGTGGCGGCCTGCCTGCAGATGGATTCGTCGCGCATCCGGGTCATCAAGCCGTTCCTGGGCGGCGGCTTCGGGGCGCGCACCGAATGCCTGCATTTCGAGATCATCGCCGGGCTGCTGGCCCGCAAAGCACGGGGCACGGTGCGTCTGATCCAGACCCGCGAGGAGACCTTCATCGCCCATCGCGGCCGTCCCTGGACCGAGGTCAAGATGACGCTGGGCATGAAGAAGGACGGCAAGCTGACCTTCTGCGCCCTGGAGGCCACCCAGGCCGGCGGCGCCTATGCCGGCTACGGCATCATCACCATCCTGTATACCGGTGCCCTGATGCACGGGCTCTATCACGTCCCGGCCATCAAGCATGATGCCTGGCGGGTCTACACCAACACGCCGCCCTGCGGCGCCATGCGCGGTCACGGCACGGTCGATACCCGCGCCGCCTTCGAAGCCCTGATGACCGAAATGGCCGAGGAACTGGGCATCGATTCCCTGGCGATCCGCCAGATCAACCTGCTGCCGCAGATTCCCTACACCACCATGTATGCCCAGAAGGTGCTGAGTTACGGCCTGCCCGAATGCCTGGAGAAGGTCAAGGCGGCCTCGGGCTGGGAGCAGCGCCGGGGCAAGATGCCCAAGGGCCGGGGGCTGGGCGTGGCCTGCTCCCATTTCGTGTCGGGAACCTCGACGCCCAAGCACTGGACCGGCGAGCCCCATGCCACCGTCAATCTCAAGCTCGATTTCGACGGCGGCATCACCATCCTCACCGGCGCCGCCGATATCGGCCAGGGCTCCAACACCATGGCGACCCAGGTCGTGGCCGAGATCCTGGGGGTGGATCTGAAGCGCCTGCGCATCATTTCCGCCGACAGCGCGTTGACTCCCAAGGACAACGGTTCCTACTCGTCGCGCGTCACCTTCATGGTTGGCAACGCCGCCATGGACGCCGCCAACGAGATGAAGGCGGTGCTGGTCAAGGCGGCGGCCAAGAAGCTGGACGCCAAGCCCGAGGACATCGAGGTCATCGACGAGGTCTTCATGGTCATGGGCAGCCAGGATCCCGGCCTGACCTTCGCCGAGGTGGTCAAGGCCGCCCTGATCGACACCGGCACCATCACCGTCAAGGGCACCTTCACCTGTCCGGTGGAATTCCAGGGCGACAAGAAGATCAAGGGCAGCGCCATCGGCGCCACCATGGGCTTTTGCTATGCGGCTCAGGTGGTGGAGGCCAGCGTCGACGAGGTCACCGGCCGGGTCACCGCCCACAAGGTGTGGGTGGCCGTCGATGTGGGCAAGGCGCTCAATCCCCTGGCGGTCGAGGGACAGACCCAGGGCGGGGTGTGGATGGGCATGGGCCAGGCCCTGTCCGAGGAGACCCGCTACGACGACGGCCGGATGCTTCACGGCAACATTCTCGACTACCGGGTACCGACCATGGCCGAGAGCCCCGATATCGAGGTGATCATCGTCGAAAGCCTCGATCCCAATGGGCCGTTCGGCGCCAAGGAGGCGTCCGAGGGGATGCTGGCCGGCTTCCTGCCGGCGGTTCACGAGGCCGTCTACGAGGCGGTGGGCGTGCGTGCCACCAAATTCCCCCTCAGCCCCGAGACCATCACCGAATTGCTTGATGCGAAGGACGCCGCAGAATGAACATCCTTCCCGATTTCCGCACTCTGCGCCCCACCTCCCTGGCCGAGGCGGTCTCCGCCCTGGCGACCGGGGGAGAGATCCTGGCGGGCGGCACCGATCTGCTGCCCAATCTGCGCCGGGGGCTGGGCAGGCCCGAGACTCTGGTGGACCTCACCGCCATCTCCAATTTCGGCGCCATCTCGGTGGGGGCCGACGGCGTGCTTCGCCTCGGCGCCGGACTGACCCTGGAGGTCTTGGCCGAGGACGAACGGGTCCGCGCCTCCTGGCCCGTCATCGCCCAGGCCGCCGCGCTGGTCGCCGGCCCCAGCCATCGCGCCGCCGCGACCCTGGGCGGCAATCTCTGCCAGGACACCCGCTGCGTATTCTATAACCAGTCGGAATGGTGGCGGTCGGGCAACGGCTATTGCCTCAAATACGAGGGCGACAAGTGCCACGTGGTGGTGAAAAGCGATCGCTGCTACGCCACCTATCACGGTGATATCGCGCCATCCCTGATGGTGATGGGGGCGACGGCGGAGATCGTCGGGCCCAAGGGGGTCCGCAGCCTGCCCCTGTCCGAGCTGTTCCGGGAAGATGGCGCCCAACATCTGGCCCTGGAGCAGGGCGACGTGCTGGCCGCGATTCTGGTCCCTCCGGCCCAGGGCTGGGTCGCGGCCTATACCAAGGCCCGCATCCGTGACGCCATCGACTTTCCCCTGGCCGGATTGGCGGTGGCCTTGAAGCGGGACGGCGACGCCATCGCCGGTTTGCGCATCGCCATCACCGGCACCAATTCGGCGCCGCTGATGGTGGCCACCGATGCGCTCTGGGGCCGTCCCTGGACTGCCGAGACCGCCGAAATCCTGGTTCAGGCGGTGCGCAAGACCTCCAACGTCTTGAAGACCACCCTCACCGGGGTCAAATACCGTCGGCGGGTGCTGCTGGCCCTGGTTCGCCAGCAGGTGGACGCCCTTTGGACAGGGAAGTAGCCCATGTGTCTCGATGCCATCCGCTGCGATCCCGCCGACATGGCCGCCGATGATGGCGAGGTGCTGGCAACGGCGCTTCGCTGGCTGGAGGAGGGGCGCGCGGTTCGGCTGGCGGTGGTGATGGCCACCTGGGGCTCGGCGCCGCGCTCCATCGGCTCGTACATGGCGGTGGACCAGGACGGAACCTTTGCCGGGTCGGTCTCGGGCGGCTGCGTCGAGGCGGCGGTGATCTCCGAGGCCCGTGCCCTGGAGGCGGATGAGGCGCCGCGCCTGCTGTCCTTCGGGGTCGAGGACGAAAGCGCCTGGGCCGTGGGTCTGCCCTGCGGCGGCAATATCCGGGTGGCGGTCTTCACGCCCGAGCGTCCTATCCTGGCCGAGGCCCTGAAACGGCAGGCGGCGCGCCAGCCGACCGCCCTGGTTCTCGACCTTAGGACCGGCGCCCAGGCATTGGTGAGCGAGGGAGTCACCATCGGCAGCCTCACCCTCGACGAGACCTGGCTGGTGGCGGCGCAGATTCATCTGGGCCAGGGCACTTGCGGCACGGTGGGGGAGGAGATCTTCGTGCGTGTCCACGAGGCGCCCTGGACGCTGATCATCGCCGGGGCGGTCCATATCTCCCAGATCCTGGCGGGCATGGCGCGGGCGGCGGGTTTCGCCGTTACCGTTCTGGACCCGCGCCGGGCCTTTGCCGACGAGGCCCGCTTTTCCGGCACCACTTTGATCTGTGGCGAGCCCGACGACGTTCTGGCGGAAATGGTCCTGGATCGCCGTACCGCTTTGGTCAGCCTGACCCATGTCCCGAGGCTGGATGATGCGGCATTGCGGGCCGCCCTGGACTCGGAGGCCTTCTACGTGGGGGCCCTGGGCAGTACGCGGACCCATGCCAAGCGCTGCCAGCGGCTGGAGGATCTGGGGCCGGCCCTGAAGCGGATCGCCGCTCCCATCGGCCTTGATATCGGTGCGCGGACGCCGGCGGAAATTGCCGTTTCCATCCTGGGAGAACTCATCGCCGCCCGGCGGGGCAAGCCGCAAAGGGTGCGTTAAGATGCTTGAAAACCAAAAGCCCCCCGGAAGCGATCTTCCGGGGGGCTTGGCATGTCACCCGTGAGGGTGAAGGACTTAGCCGTTGACGGCGTCCTTCAGACCCTTGCCGGCGGTGAATTTCGGGGCCTTGGAGGCCGCGATCTTGATGGTGGCGCCGGTGCGGGGGTTGCGGCCTTCCTTGGCGGCGCGCTGAGTCACCGAGAAGGAACCGAACCCGACCAGGCGGACATCGTCGCCGGCCTTGAGCGCCGAAGTGATGGCAGCAAAGGTCGCGTCGATAACGTTGTCGGCGGCAGCCTTGGACAGACCGCTGAGCTCGGCAACCTTGTTCACCAGATCCTGCTTGTTCATGAGACCCCCAATGGAATTGTCGTGATCGGTTGAAAATGACATGACCATCACGGGCGTCAACCGACGAGTCGATCGCGCGCCGTTTGGCCGCTATGAACCCCAGCCGCGAAACCGCCACAGGGCGGCCTTCCAGCCACAAGGGAGTAAAGCAATGTGCCGTGGTTTCCGCAACAATACAACCGTCCTGTCCCGAATTGCTGGGGCTTTTCCCCAGGATTCGTCAGGTCTCGAACACCTTATCAGGTAAAGACCCGAGCTCCGTATGCATCCTGCATAGATTGGACAGATGGTGAGTCTCGGGCAGCATCCAGTCGCGGACGAATTGGGCGGTGGCCCGGACTCGCTCGGGGTTGGGGGCGGCATCGGCCTTGGTTTCCAGCCGGGCCCAGGCGGCGGCGAACGCCACCAGGCCGGTCAGCCGCAGATAGGCGGTGGCGGTCAGGCCGATATCCTTGCGTCCCAGCATGGCGCCGCTGGCCTCTTCCCATGCGGCCAGCGCACGGGTCAGGGCCTGGGCGGTGGCGGGCGAGGAAACGGCCGCGGCGGACTCGATCTCGGCCTTGAACTGGTGCAGGGCGGCGCCATTGTCCAGGCGGATGACGCGGCCGGCAATGGTGGCGGCCTGGATGCCGTTGGTGCCCTCGTAAATGGGAGTGATGCGGCCGTCGCGGGCGATTTGCTCGACCCGGTATTCCCGCAGGAAGCCATAGCCGCCGTGAATCTGGATGGCGTGGCTGGCGGCTTCCTGGGCGGCATCGGTGGCGAAAGCCTTGCACACCGGGGTCATCAATTCCATCAGGGCCGGCCGGTCGCCCAGTTCCAGATCCACCAGGGTACGCATGACCATGGCGCGGCACCCCATGGCCAACGCCATCTGGGTGAGCAGCATGCGGCGCACGTCGCCGTGGCGGGCGATGATGTCGGGACCGGCTTCCTTGCCGACCCGTCCCTGCTTGCGTTCATTGGCATAGGCCAGCGAGCGCTGCAGGGCCACTTCGGCCAGACCGACGCCCTGGACGGCCACATCCAGGCGTTCGGCATTCATCATGGTGAACATGCGGGCCAGGCCCTCGCCCGGTGCGCCGATGATCTCCGCCTCGGCGCCGTCGAAGGCCATCTGGCAGGTGGGCGAGGCGTGCATGCCCATCTTTTCTTCCAGCCGCACCACGGCGACGGCGTTGCGTGAGCCGTCCGCCCGGTGTGATGGGCAGAGGAACAGGGCCAGCCCTTTGACTCCGGCGGGCGCGTCTGGGGTGCGGGCCAGGACCAGATGCATGATGCGGCCGTCGGTCAGATCCTGGTCGCCGCCGGAAATGAAGATCTTGCCGCCCGAGAGATTCCACGAGCCATCCCCTTGGGGCGTGGCCAGGGTGCGGACCAGCCCAAGATCGGAGCCGGCCTGGGGCTCGGTCAGACACATGGTGGCCAGCACTTCACCGGCGGCCAGGCGGGGAATCCAGGCCCTGCGCTGGGCTTCCGAGCCGCTGGCCGCCAGGGTGCGCATGGCGCCATGGGCCAGGGACAGAACCATCTGATAGGTGATGCAGGCCCCCGACAGCATTTCCGACAGGGCCGAGGCCAGAATATGGGGCAGGCCCTGGCCGCCGTCCTCCTCGGGTACCGCCAGACCCTGCCAGCCGCCCTCGGCGAATTGTCGGTAGGCTTCGACGAAGGGCTTGGGCATGCGCACCCGTCCGTCCACCAGTTTGGTGCCGTCGATGTCGCCCACCGGGTCCAGGGGGGCGATGATGCCGTCGACCATCTCGGCGGCGTGGGTCAGCACCGTCTCGGCGGTCTCCTCATCCCAATGGGCCAGGCGTTGCGCCTCGGCGCCGTGGCGCAAGGCGAACAGCAGGTCGGGGAGCGGCGTGCGGTAGTCGATCACCTCACACCTCCAGCAGGATGGCCACGCCCTGGCCGCCGCCGATACAGGCCGAGGCGATGCCGCGTTTCAGGCCGCGCCGTTTCAATTCGCGGGCGACGGTGATGCACAGCCGCACTCCGGTGACCCCCAAAGGATGGCCGAGGGCGATGGCGCCGCCGTTGACGTTGACCTTGTTGCGGTCCAGGCCCAATTCCCTTTCCACGGCCAGATATTGGGCGCCGAAGGCCTCGTTGATCTCGAAGCGGTCGATGTCGGACAGCTTGAGACCGGCCCGCTTGACCACGGCGGCGATGGCCGGGGCGGGGCCGATGCCCATGATCTCGGGGGGGACGCCGACGATGTCGGCGGCAACCACCCGGGCCAGGGGCGTCAGGCCCTTGTCGCGCAGCACCTTTCCGTTCACCACCAGGGCGGCGGCGGCGCCATCGACCACCGCCGAGGAATTGCCGCCGGTCTGGACTCCCTTGAAGGCGGGACGCAGCTTGGCCAGGATATCGCGGGGGGTGGGCCGCACATGCTCGTCCATGGCGAAGCTGTCGATTCCCTTGGGCAGGCGGATGGCGCGGTCGTTATAGCCCTCCAGGGCGAAGGTCTCGCTGACCACCGGCACCATCTCGCCGGCGCGGAACTCGGCCGAGTCCAGGGCGCGGGCAAAGCTCTGGGCGGCGAAATCGTCCACCTCGTCACGGCTGATATTGTATTTCCGGGCCAGATTCTCGGCGGTATCGCCCATGGAGGTGGAGGAGATGGTGTCCTTGGTTGCCTCCCACAGGAAGTCCTTGAATTCCACCTGTCCCATCTTGAAGCCATTGCGGTGGGTATAGGCCGCCACCGGATTGCGCGACATGCTTTCGGTGCCCACGCACAGGATTTGGGCCGCCTTGCCCAGGGTGAGAGCGTCGGCGGCCTGGATCACCGTCTCGAAGCCGGTGCCGCACAGACGATGCACCAGCAGGGCCGGCACCTCCACCGGCACACCGGCGTACAGGCCGATATGGCGGGGCAGGAAATAGGCGTCGAAGCTGGATTGCGCCATGTTGCCGGCCACCACCATGTCGGTCTCGGCCGGGGCCAGTCCGGTGGCTTTATAGGCCTCGCGGGCGACCTTGATGCCCAGATCTGTGGGCGAGATGTCGGCCAGAACGCTGGTGAAGTCGGCAAAGCCGGTGCGCACACCGCCCGCCAGCCACACATCGTCATAGGTGGCGCCGATACCCTTGGTCATGTCATCTGTCTCCGTTAGCCCAGCCGCACCACGTCGGCATCGCCGGCGGAGGTGTAAAGCTTCTCCACCAGGTCCGAGCGCTTGGTCAGCACGGCGCGCTGGTTGATATAGCCCTTGTCGGTGATCTCGTTGGCGTCGATGGACGGCGGGTCGGCCATGAGCAGACCGCGTCCCACCCGATGGGAACTGCCCTTGCCCTCGGCGGCCAGGGCCTTCATGGCGGCTTGCAGCCTGGCCTTGATCTCGGGGCGCGCGATCAGCTCGGCCAGGGGCGTGTCCGGCGCGGCGTCGGGGCACAGCTTCAGGCAGCCGGGCAGGCTGGCGAAGCCCAGAACCCCCACTTCCTCACGGTCGTGGCCGGTGATGACCGCATCCTGAAGGATGGGGGCGGCGGCGTCGAGAATGGCGACGCGCAGCGCTCCCACATGCACCCAGGTGCCCGAGGTCAGCTTGAAATCCTCGGCGACCCGGCCGTCGAAGATAATGCCCTTGGAGGGATCGTCGGGATCGGCCAGCTTGCCGGCGTCGCCGATGATGTAAAAGCCGTCCTCGTCGAAGGCCTTGCGGGTCAGGTCGTCGCGCTTGAAATAGCCCGGCGTGATGTTGGTGCCGCGCACCCGCATCTCCAGCTTGCCGGCATTGGGGATCATCTTGATCTCGCAGCCCGGCGCCGGCAGACCCACATTGCCGGCCCGCTCGATATCGAAATGGACGGTGGTGATCATCGGCGAGGTCTCGGTCGAGCCCCAGGACGACACCAGCCGTACCTTGTAGCCCACGGTCTGGATGGAGAGCTGTTCCAGCTTCTCCCACAGATTCTGCGGCAGGGCGGCGCCGGCGTAGAACATCAGCTTCAGATCCTTGAAGAAATTGGCGCGCAGCTCGGCGTCCTTCTCCAGCAGCGGGATCAGCATGTCGTAGCCGCGCGGGACGTTGAAATACAGCGTCGGCGAGATCTCCTTGAGATTGGCGGCGGTCTTGTCCACCAGCCCCGGCATGGGCTTGCCCTCGTCGATATAGAGCGTGCCGCCGTGGCGCATCACCATGTTGAAATTGTGATTGCCGCCGAAGGTGTGGTTCCAGGGCAGCCAATCCACCAGCACCGGATGGATTTCCGCCAGGAAGGGCCAGCATTGGCGGATGGCCTGCTGGTTCGAGCACATCATGCGCTGGGTGTTGATGACGCCCTTGGGCATGTCGGTGGAGCCCGAGGTGAACAGGATCTTCGACACCGTGCCCGGCCGCACCGAGGCGAAGGCGGTCTCCACCTCCGGGCCGGGCGTGGTCGCCAGCAGGGACTCGAAGGTCGAGGCGCCGATGATGGGATTGGTGCTGTTGACCACTTCGACCCGAGCCAGTTCGGGAATCACCAGGGCATCGGCGAATTTGGCGCCGTCGGCCGCATAGACCAGGCCGGGCTTCAGAAGATCGGCGATGTATTTGAGCTTGGAATGGTCCTTGGAGACCAGGGAATAGGCCGGCGAGACCGGCGAGACCGGAATTCCCACATGCATGGCCGCCAGGGCCAGCAGAGCGTGGTCGATGGAATTGTCCGACAGGATCATCACCGGCCGGTGCTTGTTCAGCCCGCGATCCAGCAGCGACTGGGCGATGGCTTCGACCATGGGCAGGGCCTGAGCCCAGGTGATCTTGCGCCAGCCATCCCCGGCGCGCTGGGCCAGGAAGGCATTATTGGGGATACGGTCGGCCCAGTGATAGAGCAGGTCGCCCAGGCAGCGCGAAAACGGCTTCAGGCTGTCGGGCGAGCGGATGATGAACGCGCCATCCTCCAGCTTCTCGACCTCGACTCGGGCGGGCGCGAAATTGATGGGGCCCCAGGCAATCGTCTTCATAACGTCCTCCCCGCCGGGCGTTGCCGGCTTGATTCTTCTGTCCCTCAAGCGCCGGGCGGTCGTCTTCGCCGACCTTGGCTGACGCGTCATAAGACGCGGCGCGCCTTGCGCTTGCCTCCGGGGTGAGCCCCGTCGGAAATTTTTGTCTACAGGCCCAGATAGGCCTGACGCACACCGTCGTCGTTCAGCAGCGCCGCCCCGGTGCCCGAGAGCACGATGCGGCCGTTTTCCAGTACGTAGCCCCGGTCGGCCAGCTTCAGGGAGGCCGAGACGTTCTGCTCCACCAGGATCACGGTCATGCCCTCCTCATGGAGGGTCTTGATGATCTTGAACATCTCGCTGACCACGGCCGGGGCCAGTCCCAGGGACGGCTCGTCGAACATCATCAGGCGGGGTTGGCCCATCAGGCAGCGGCCGATGGCCAGCATCTGCTGCTCGCCGCCCGACAGCGTCCCCGCCGCCTGGTCCGAGCGCACCTTGAGCTTGGGGAACATGGAATAGCAGCGTTCCAGGGTGGCCTTGCGCTTGGCCCGCGCCCGCGGCAGAACGGCACCCATCTCCAGATTCTCGCGCACGCTCATGGAGGGAAAGATCTGGCGGCCCTCGGCCACCTGATTGATGCCCAGGTCGCAGATGCGCGACGAGGGGCGTCCGGTGATTTCGGTACCTTCGAAGCGGATCTGTCCCCTGGCCGGACGCGCCATGCCGGCGATGGCGCGGATCAGCGAGGTCTTGCCGGCGCCGTTGGCGCCGATGATGGCCACCACCTCGCCCTCGGCCACGTCGAGGGTGACCCCGTCCAGGGCCTGGGCATCGCCGTAGAACAGCTCGAGATCGCGGACTTCCAGCATCACTCGTGGTCCTCGCCCAGATAACATTCCAGAACCTTGGGATGGCTGGTGACCTGGGCGGGGGTGCCCTCGGCGATCTTCTCGCCGTGATGCAGCACCACCACGTGGTCCGACAGGGCCATCACGGCGCGCATCACATGCTCGATCAGCAAGATGGTCAGGCCCGTTTCCTTGTTGAGGCCGGTCAGGATGGCCACCATGCGGTCGCATTCCACCGGCCGCAATCCCGCCATGACCTCGTCCAGCAGCAGCAGCTTGGGCCTGGTCGCCAGGGCACGGGCCACTTCCAGGCGCTTGCGGTCGGGCAGGGTCAGGGTCTGGGCCGGATGGGTGGCCTTGTCACCCAGTTCCAGCAGATGAAGGATGTCGTTGGCGGCCTTCCTGGCCTTGTCCACATCGCCGTTGTCGTGGCGCAGCGCGCCCACCATGACGTTCTCTTCAACGCTCAAACCGGCGAAGGGCTTGACGATCTGGAAGGTGCGGCCGATGCCGGCGCGGCAGATGGCGGCCTGACCCAGGCCGGTGATGTCGTGGCCGTCCAGGATGACGCGGCCGTCGCTGGGCGGCAGGGCCCCGGCGATCAGGTTGAAGGTGGTGGTCTTGCCGGCGCCGTTGGGGCCGATCAGCGCCACGATGTCTCCCCGCGGCACCTCGAAGCCGACCTGATTGACGGCGCGCAGGCCGCGAAAGCTCTTGCCCAGATTGTCGACGGTCAGAAGGGCGCTGTTCATCTGGTTCCTCCCGCCAGCCCCAAGCGGCTGCGCAGCCACGGCCACAGCCCGCCGGGCTTGAGGATCAGGATCAGCATCAGGCAGATGCCATAGGCGATCTGCTTGACCCCGTCGATGCCGATATGGGCGCCGAGGATGGTCAGGCCCTCGCCCAGGGCGGTCAGCACCACCGCCCCCAGGATCGGCCCGAACAAGGTGCCGATGCCGCCGATGATGGTCCCCAGGATCAGCTCGATGGAGCGATGCATGGAGAAGATGCTTTCCGGGTAGAGGTTGTTGTTGAAGAAGGCCAGAAACACGCCGCCCAGGCTGGTCATGGCGGCCGAGATCAGCACCGCGATCATCTTGGTGCGGAAGACGTCGATGCCCAGCGCGTCGGCGGCGTCCTGATCCTCGCGGATGGCCTGCCAGTAATAGCCGATGCGGCGCATCAGCAGCGCCCGGCTGAACCAGAAGGCCGCCACGGTCATGCCCAGGGCCACGTAGTAAAACATGGTCGCCGAGCCGCGCAGCAGCCACAGATTGTCGGCGCTGGCATTGGCGGCGGGCGGCAGGAACAGGCCCGACGAGGCGCCCACCCAGCCCCAATGGTCGAACAGGACGCGGGTGAACTCGGCGAAGGCGATGGTCAGCAGGGCGAAATAGACCCCCATGACCTTGAAGCGAAAGCCCAGGGTGCCGATCACCGTTCCGGCCAGGACCGACACCGCCATGCCGGCGATGGCACCGATCCAGGGCGGCGTGCCGTAATGGACGAACAGGGCGCCGCCGGCATAGGCCCCCAGACCCACATAAAGAGCGTGGCCCAGCGAGAATTGGCCGGCAAAGCCCATCATCACGTTCCAGCTCATGCCCAGATAGGCCTGGATCAGCACGGTGATGAGGATCGACAGCAGGTAATCGCCGGCGGCCAGCGGCACCAGGGCCATCAGCGCCAGCAGGCCGAGGAGCAACTGGGCACGGCGGTCATGCAGCAGGCTCATGGCTTTTTCCCCAGGATGCCTTGCGGGCGCAGCAGCAGGACCAGGATCAGCAGGCCGAAGCTGAACATGCTTTTCAGCGACGGCGAGATCAGCACGCCGGACAGGGCTTCGGACAGCCCCACCAGGATGCCGCCCAGCAGGGCGCCGCCCAGAGAGCCCAATCCGCCCAGGATGACGATGATGAAGCCCAGCAAGGTGTAGTCCGACGACAGGTGCGGATGCACGTCCACCAGCAGCAGCAGCAGGCAACCGGCGGCCCCCACGCAGGCGGCGCCGATGCCGAAGGTGACGGCGTAGAGTTTCTCCACGTCCAGGCCGACCACGCGCGCTCCCACCGGATTATCGGCGCAGGCGCGGATGGCGGTACCGGTGGTGGTGTAGCGGAAGAAGGCCCATAGCAGCATTGCCACGCCACCGGCGGTGAAGGCGGCGATGACCCGGACCTTGTCGAGGATCAGCGGACCCAGGGAGTAACTCTCGAAGCTGGCATCCAGCTGGATGTTTCGCGCGTCGGGGCCGAACACCATCAGCACGATGTTGGTGATGATGATGGCCAGGGACAGCAGCAACAGGAACTGGATGTGCTCGGTCGCGCCGAGAAAGCGGTTGATGAGCAGGCGCTGCAGCAGATAGCCCATGACGAACAGCAGGCCCGCCACCAGGGGCAAAGCGGGGACCGGCGAGATCCCCAGCTTGGTGTAGAGCAGGAACGCGGCGTACATGGCCACCACCATCATGTCGCCATGGGCAAAATTGACCACGCGCATGACGCCGAAGATCACCGACAGCCCCAGGGCCATCAGTCCGTAGACCAGGCCGGTCAGAAGACCGGCGCTGATCACGTTCATGAAAAAGGTGGCGTCCATGCGCCGCTCCCCGCCTGACGTTAACGAAGGCTCAGGTGCGACCCTTGAAGGGCGGCATCGGGAAGACGGGCTTGGCCTCGGCCGACAGCGCCTGGGGATCGTTGCTGCCCGCCCGCTTGTGGGCATCGGCGGCGATCAGCACGGCCTCGAAGGTGAAGCCCACATTCAAGTCGCAGCTTTCCTCGGGGAAGGCCTTCTCGAAGGTCTTTTCCAGGGTTTTGGCCATGTCCTGGGTGGGGTCGAACCACGGCACATTGGTGGTGCAATATTCGGCGTACTTGCCCAGCGCCTTGAAGAATTGCTTGTCGTACATGCCGGGGGCGCCGGGGGAGATGATCCCCATGGTCTCCACCTGCTGCTTGACCATTTCGCGGACCAGCAGGATGGCGTCGTTGAGCCGGGTCACGGTCATCACCAGATCGGCCTTGGCGGCCTTGGCCTTGGACACCTCGATGGAGAGGTCGCGGGCCTTGGGGTCGTAGGCGATGGTCTCGACGATGGTGAACGGCATGTCGAGCTTGGGCATCAGGGCGTTGATGCCGCCCAGCATGGCCATGCCGAAACTGTCGTTGATGTGCAGCAGCACGGCGGTCTTGGGCGTCACGCCGGTGGCGGCGAAGATGTCCTTGTAGAGCAGCAGACCGCCCTTGCCCAGCATGCCGGCCGAGGGAAAGTTGCGGAACACGTATTTGAAGCCCTGCTCGGTCAGCTTGGGCTCGGAGGCGATGTTGACCACGAAGGGCACGCCCTTCTGCTCGGCGACGCCGGCCACCGCCAGGGTGGTGGCGGAATCGAAGCAGCCCATGAGCATGTTGGCGCCTTCGCGGATCAGCTTCTCCGCCTGGGTGCGGCCCACATCGGGATTGGACTCGGTGTCGGCGTTCATCAGCTCGACGGAATAGCCCATGTCACGCAACATGGGCAGGCCGATCTCGGCGCCGCGCTGGCAGGCCTGGCCGATCAGGGCCAGGTGGCCGGAGCGGGGGAGCAGCACGCCCAGCTTCAAGGGCGTGGCGGCCCGTGCCGAACGCAGCGGCAGGCTGGCGGCAAGGGCGCCGGCGGCGGTGGCGGCGGTGAACTGGCGCCGGCTGATGGTGGACTTGGATGCGGACAGACTGGTGGCGTTGTCAGACATTGGGACGTCCCTTTCGCGATCGAAAGCCTCCTGGGGTCGCTCTTTGGCGACTTGATTGAATATGACTGTGACCGTATCGCCCGCCTTCGTCAAGGGCATTGTTGGTAATAAAAACTGTTGCGAAGCACAACAAATATCGCATGATGGAACGGTGACTGGCTTGAAGGAGAATGGGGATGGATCGCTCGACGTTGATCGGCATGGTGGGGGCGGGAACCATGGGGGCGGCCATCGCTCAAGGGGCGGCGGCGTCGGGCTTCACCGTTCTGCTGAACGACCGCGACCCGGCGGTGCTGGAGCGGGCCATGGCCCAGATCAAGGGATCGCTGGGCCGGGCGGTGGAAAAGGGCAAGATCTCCGCCGCCGAAGCCGAGGCGACTTTGGGCCGTTTGCAGCCGATTGCCGATCTGGGCGGTCTGGCTCCGTGCGGGCTGGTGATCGAGGCCATCATCGAGACCTTCGAGGCCAAGGCGGCGTTGCTGCGCTCCCTGTCCGCCATCCTGGCGCCCCAGGTGCTGATCGCCACCAATACCTCGTCGCTCAAGGTCGATGATCTGGCCAAGGCGGTGACCGGGCCGGAGCGGTTTCTGGGCCTGCATTACTTCTTTCCGGCGGCGGTCAATCCGCTGCTGGAGATCGTGCGCGGAACCGCGACCACCGAGGCCGCCATGGCCGAAGCGGTGGAGTTCGCCCGCCTGACCGCCAAGCAGGCCATCCGCTGCCGCGACGCCTTCGGCTTCGCCGTCAACCGCTTCTTCGTGCCCTATCTCAACGAGGCGGTGCGGTTGCTGGACGAGGGCTTCGATCCGGCCGAGATCGACGCGGTGGTGGTCAAGGAATTCAAGACGGCGGTGGGGCCGTTCAAGCTGATGGATATGTCCAAGCCGGTGATCGCCCTTCATGCCTGCCGGACCCTGGCGGCCATGGGGCCGTTCTACGAGCCTGCCGAGTCGCTGGTGACCAAGGGCAATTCGGGCGAGAACTGGAATGTGGGCGTGGCCCAATCCGTGGCTCCCGAGCGCGCCGCGGTGATCCTCGGCCGCATCCAGGGCGCCATCCTCACCGCCTTCTTCGAAGCGGTGGACGAAGAGGTGGCGGCGCCGGAAGATTTCGACCTGGGCGCCCGCATCGGCCTCGCCTGGGGCTGGCAGCCCCTGTCCGGCGCCCGTTCCTTGGGCCGGGCCGCCGTCGAGGAATTGCTGGCCCGTCACTTCGCCGGACGGGCTCTGCCCAGCAGCGTGGCGACCCTCATCCCATCCCCGTGATCCCGGCCTTGAGGCGGGTCGAGGGGGCGATTGGCCCCTTGATCGTGGCATGAGGGGTGGCGGCTATGGGCCGGGAGGAGAAGAGCGGGTTTTGGGAGCTGGTGTCAGCAAAGCGGACTATTGAATTAATTGCGATATCATCGAAATCCCCATCCTGCTATCGCTGGCGAGCGGAGCTACGAGCGCCCGCGTGAGCTGTTGATCATCAGCCATGTCGCACAAGAGATCCCGCATGGCCTTCCCGATTTCCACCCCTCCTTCGTCCATTCGATTGAGGAGCGCGAAGCTTTCGACCTCGGTTCTGATTTCCCGT
>JACQAD010000123.1 GCA_016195125.1 Magnetospirillum sp. | reverse complement strand
TGACGCCCAGATCGATCAGTTCGCCCATCTTGGAAATGCCTTCGCCATACATGATGTCGAAATCCACTACCTTGAAGGGCGGCGCCAGCTTGTTCTTGACCACCTTGACGCGGGTCTGGTTGCCCACCACCTCGTCGCGGTCCTTGATGGCGCCGACACGGCGGATTTCCATGCGCACCGAAGCGTAGAACTTGAGAGCGTTGCCGCCGGTGGTGGTTTCCGGGTTGCCGAACATGACGCCGATCTTCATGCGGATCTGATTGATGAAGATGACGATGGTCTTGGACTTGGACACCGAGCCGGTGAGCTTGCGCAGGGCCTGACTCATCAGACGGGCGTGCAGGCCCATGTGATTGTCGCCCATCTCGCCTTCCAGCTCGGCCCGCGGCACCAGGGCGGCCACCGAATCCACCACCAGCACGTCGACGGCGCCGGAGCGCACCAGGGTGTCGCAGATTTCCAGGGCCTGCTCGCCGGCGTCGGGCTGGCTGATCAGCAACTCGTCCAGGGCGACGCCCAGCTTGCGGGCATAGGAGGGATCGAGCGCGTGCTCGGCATCGATGAAGGCGCAGGTGCCGCCCTTCTTCTGGGCCTCGGCGATGATGTGCAGCGCCAGAGTGGTCTTGCCCGAGCTTTCCGGCCCGTAAACCTCGATGATGCGGCCACGCGGCACGCCGCCGATGCCCAGAGCCACGTCCAGGCCCAGCGAGCCGGTGGAGACCACCTCGGTCTCGACCACCGAATCCTTCTGGCCCAGCTTCATGATGGAGCCCTTGCCGAACGCCCGCTCGATCTGGCTGACGGCCGCTTCCAACGCCTTCTGTCTATCCATGGTATCCTTGTCCACGAGACGCAATGCAGCCTGAGACATGGCCGTTCCCCTTCATCTATCCCGAACCGGGCGGTTCCGCAATGAGGATTAAGCTACACGAACGGGAGAGGAACACAAGCGGAATGTTCGCGTTTGTTCCGGTGCGGTTCGCGGGGCGTGCCTATTCTCCCCCCATCACCTGCTTGACTGCCCCGGCCAGTTGCTTGAGGGAGAAAGGCTTGGGCAGGAAATGGATGCCGGCGTCGGGGTCGATGCCGTCGCGGGCGACGTCCTCGGAATAGCCGGAAATCAGAATCACCTTGATGGCGGGGCGTTCCATGCGCACGAAGCGGGCCAGGGTGACGCCGTCCATGCCGGGCATGACCACGTCGGAGATCAGCACCTGGATGGCTTCGCCGCCGTTCAGCACCTCCATGGCCTGCTCGCCCGAGCGGGCCTCGATGACGGTGTAGCCCTTGTTGCGAAGCGCCCTGGCGCCGAACAGCCGCACCGCGTCCTCGTCCTCCACCAGCAAGATGGTGCCGCTGCCGGTGAGGTCGGCGCCGGCGGTCTCGGCCTGGGCGGCGGGGCGCCTGGGCTCGGACGCCGGGTCGGCGTCGATGCGCGGCAGGTAGATGGAGAAGATGGCACCCTGGCCGGGCTCGGATTCCACGAAGATAAAGCCGTCGGTCTGGCGCACGATGCCGTAGACGGTGGACAGGCCCAATCCGGTCCCCGCCCCAACCTCCTTGGTGGAGAAGAAGGGTTCGAAGATGCGGCCGAGGTTTTCCTTGCCGATGCCGGTGCCGGTATCGACCACTTCGATCAGCACGTAATCGCCGGCCGGCATCAGTTCGGGGCCGCGCTGGACCGGCTGGTCCACATGGATCGTATTGGTGCGGATAGTCAGCGCCCCGCCGCCGGGCATGGCGTCCCTGGCATTGACCGCCAGATTGATGATGACCTGATCGAACTGGCCGGGATCGACGCGGATCAGCCCCAGGGCGCGGCCGTGAATCATCCGCAGCTCGATGGTCTCGCCCAGCAGGCGCCGCAGCAGGTTGGACAACTCGGCCAGGGCATCGGTGACGTTCAACAGGCGCGGCTGCAGGGCCTGGCGGCGCGAGAAAGCCAGCAACTGGCGCACCAGCGAAGCGGCGCGGTTGGCGTTCTGCTTGACCTGCATGATGTCGGCGAAGCTGGGGTCGCCGGCGCCGTGGCGCTGCAAGAGCAGGTCGCAGAAGCCGATCATGGCGGTGAGCAGATTGTTGAAATCGTGGGCGACGCCGCCGGCCAGCTGGCCCATGGCCTGCATCTTCTGGCTTTGGGCGAATTGCATTTCCAGGTTGCGCTGCTCGGTGGCGTCGATGAAATGAATGACTAGGCCGGATATCTCGCCGTCCTCGTGGCTGGGGCTGACGAACAGCTGGGCGATGAGATTGCGCCGGCCCTTGAGCTTGACCTCCAGATGGGTGCCGGGCTGCGAGCCGGCCAGAACCTTGCCCAATTGTTCGCCGGCCTGGGGACGGATCTCCTCGGCGATGATGTCGATGACCGGCCGGCCGATCATGTCGTCACGGTCGATGCCCAGCATGGCCTGCAGCGCCAGATTGCAGGCTCCGACGGCCCCGTCCAGATCCACCAGGGCGATCCC
This sequence comes from Magnetospirillum sp., assembly GCA_016195125.1. Taxonomy (GTDB): domain Bacteria; phylum Pseudomonadota; class Alphaproteobacteria; order Rhodospirillales; family Magnetospirillaceae; genus Phaeospirillum. The sequence continues at coordinate 27,764 of JACQAD010000123.1, read as the reverse complement.
CACCGGAGCGTCGTCGAACAGCCAGCGAAAGCGGCGCTCGGCGGCGCGCAGCGCCCGCTCCCATTGCTGTTCCGGCACCAGATCGCGCACCACCACCGAGCGGGTGAACATCTCGCCGCCCTCGTCGAACACCGAATGGGCGACCAATCCCTGGAAGACCTCACCCGAACGCCCCCGCAGACGCAGCTCGGCCCGCTCTTCCTCGGGGTTGGGAACGGTGCCGAAGATTTCGGCCAGATTGTGGCCCAGGATCTCGTCGCCGCTCTTGCCCAGCCATTCGGCCAGACGCTGGTTGACGTAGCGCACGGTGCCGTCGGCATCGGCGGAATAGCAGCCCACCGGCAGCAGATCGACGAAATCGGACAGCAACTCGTTCTCGCGGCGCAGCGTCTCCTCGATGGCGCGGCGCGGCGAGATGTCCTCGGCCTGCCAGACCACCGCCGCCGCCTGCCCGGCCGGACGCACCTCCAGGAAGAACCATTCGCGGCCGCCGCCCGGCGCCGCCAGACTGACTTCGGTTCGCCGCGGCGCCCCCACGGAAGCGGCGGCGTCCAGGCGCTCCAACTCGGCCAGGGCGCGATCGTCATCGACGGCACGGCGCTTCAGGGCCTCCAGGGGATCGGAAGCCGGCCCCAGCACCCGCCGCGCCGCCTGATTCCGGTAGAGTTCATCACCGCCATAAGACGTCACCAGCACGGCGCGGCTTTCGGATTCCAGAGCCCCGGCCAGGGCCTGATCCGGCGCTTGAGGCCGGCGCGACCTGAGCCACAGGGACAGACCGGCCGCCGCCGATACCAGGGCGGCGGAGACGATGGCGACCCAGCCCGCCCCGGTCAGCCCAAGCACCACCAGCGCCGCCAGTGAAGCGGCGAGAGTCCAGGCCAGGGATTGGGTGGGCAGGTCAGTGCGCAAGGCGGCCCTTCAGCTTCATGACATAGCCGATGACCTCGGCCACCGCCTTGTAATTCCTGGTCCAGTTCGACGGTGGCGAACAGGGCGCGGGCCAGGGGTGGATTCTCCACCACCGGCACCTCGTTTTCCTCGGCCAGATCGCGGATGCGCTTGGCCACCAGATCGGCGCCCTTGGCCACCAGGACCGGCGCGTTCATGGCCTCCATGTCGTATTTGAGGGCGACGGCGAAGTGGGTCGGATTGGTCACCACCACATCGGCGGACGGCACCGCCGCCATCATGCGCTGGCGGGCACGCTGCATGCGCAGAGACCGCAGCTTGCCCTTGACCATGGGGTCGCCTTCGGTCTGCTTGTGCTCGTCCTTGACCTCCTGCTTGCTCATGCGCATCTGCTGATTGAAGGTCCAGCGCTGGTAGAAGAAATCCGCCGCCGCCAGGACGAAAACCAGCATGACGACCGCCAGGACCATGGCCATCACCTGATGGCGCAGGTAATCCATCATCACCGACAGATCGACGGCGGCCAGTCCCACGTAATCGGCAATACGGGCGCGCAGCATCAGGAAGATGACGAAGCCGATGGCGCCGACCTTGAACAGCGACTTGATGAACTCCACCAGATTGCGGGTGGAAAAAATCTTGGCCAGGCCCTTGGCCGGGCTGAGCTTGCTGAAATCGGGCGCCAGCTTGGAGGGAATAAACATCAGCCCGTTCTGGGCCACGCCCGACACCACGCCCAGCAGCACCAGCAGGAACAGCGGCATCATCATGGACTTCATGACGCTGAGCGTCACCTCGGACAGGATCTGGCCGAGATCGGCCTCCTCCATGCCGAAGACGTGCGGGTGCTCGATAAAGGGGATCAGCAGCCGCTCGATGTCGCGGGCCAGATAGGGCGTGAACATGGCGACGATGACCAGGGTGCCGACCAGACCCGCCCAGGTCTTGATTTCCTGGGATACCGCCACCTGGCCCTGCTCGCGGGCATTGGACAGTTTTCGGTCTGTTGGTTCTTCTGTTTTGTCGTCCGAGCCCTCGGCCATGCTCTCACCTCGGCTGCAGGTAAGGAATCAGGGCGGTCTCGAAGAACCGCAGGAACAACGACACCACCAGGGGCAGAGTCACCATGAACATCCACATGCCCACCATCACCTGAACCGGCAGACCGACGAAGAACACCTGCAATTGCGGCACCAGCCGCGACAGCAATCCCAGACCAGCGTAGAACACCAGACCGAACACGATCAACGGCGCCGCGAATTGGGTGCCGACCCGGAACGTCTCGGTCACCAGATGCCCCAGGGTCTCGGCGAAATCACCCAGCGGCAGGCTCTGGCCGGGCGGAAACAGGCTGTAGGATTCCGCCACCGCCTGGAACATCAGGTGATGCAGGTCGGTGGAGAACACCGCCAGCAGCCCCACATTGGACAGAAAGCCGGTCAGCAACTGGCTTTGCTGCTGGGCGATGGGATCGAAGGAGAAGGCGTTGGTCAGACCGGTCTGATAGCCGATCATGGAGCCCGCCATGTTCAGGGTCGACATGATCACCGAGACCACGGTGCCCAGGAAAATGCCGATCACCGCCTCGCTGAACACCGCCAGCAACATGCCGCCGACGCTGCGCGGCACCGGCGGCAGCACGCCGGCCAGACTGGGCAGAATCAGAAACGAGACGGACAAGGCCAGCAACAGGCGGATGCGCGACGACACCAAGGTGCCGCCCAGGCCGGGAAACAGCATCATGGCCGCGCCGAGTCGGGTGAAGACCAGAAAGAACCGGAAGACATCCAGCGAGAGCAGGTCGGCCAGCAATTCAGCCGCCGCCCGCGACGACGCGGTCCATCACCGCCTTCCAGAAATCGGTCAGGGTATGCAGCATGAAGGGCAGGAACAGGATCATGGACGCGAAGACCAGCAGCATCTTGGGCACGAAGGTCAGGGTCTGTTCCTGAATCTGGGTCAGGGTCTGGAAGATGGAAATGATCAGGCCGACCGCCAGACCGGTCAGCAGGGTCGGCGCCGCCACCTTCAGCATCACCATGATGGTTTCGCGGGCGACGTCGATCAGTTCGGGCTCGGTCATCCTTCGACGGCCCCGGCTCAGATGGGCATGCGCAGGATTTCGTTATAGGCGTTGATCACCTTGTCGCGCACGTTGACCACTGTTTCCAGGGTCATCTCGGCATTGGCGACGGCGGCCACCACTTCACGGATATCGGCCTTGCCGGCGATGGCGCCCATGGAGGCCTTTTCCGCTCCCTTGGCGTCGCCGATGGCTGCCTTGGCGGCATCCTTGAGCACGCTGGCGAAATCGGTGCCGGTGCCTTCGGCGCTGTCCACCTCGCTGCCCGAACCCGATTGCAGCGCCTGGAAGGGATTGGCGGCATTGCTATAAGCCGAGATGGCGTTGGTGATCTTGGAGCTCATGGCCTGAAAGTCCTATTGGCAGCGTTTAGCGCAGCATATCGACGGTCCGCGACAGCAGCGAGCGCGACGCGTTGATGACGTTCATATTGGCCTCGTAGCTGCGCTGGGCCTCGCGCATGTCCATCATCTCGATCAGCGGGTTGACGTTGGGCGCCAGCACATAGCCATCCTTGTCGGCGGCCGGATGCTTGGGGTCGTAGCGCCGCTGGAATTCCGATGAATCGGCCCGGACCTTGTCCACCTTGACGGTATTGGTGCCGGTGGCGCGATCCAGTTCGTTCTTGAAGGTCACCACCTTGCGGCGATAGGGCAGCCCCTCCGGCGTCTGGGCCAGGGAATCCGAATTGGCGATGTTTTCCGAGATCACGCGAAGGCGCTGCGACTGCACCTTCATGCCCGAGATGGCGATATTCGTGCTCTTGGTCAGTTCATCCATGACGGCCTATTCCTACCGGGTGCCTGCGGCGGTCTTGATCATCTTCTGATACTTCTGGAACAAAGCGGCGGCGGCGTTATAGCTTGAATTGGCCTCGCCGATCTTGGCCATCTGCTCTTCCAGGATGACGGCATTGCCATCGGGAGTGGATTCATAGGTCTTGCGCTGCGTCACCGCCTTGAACGGGCCGGGGCCCATCTCGGGGACGATGTGCTTGGCGTTGGTGGCAGAGGCGGTCACCGGAGTTTCCATGCTGTCGTTCAGCACGGATTTGAAGTCGACCGGCTTGATGTCCTTGGGCAGATAGCGAGGGGTATTGGCATTGGCGATGTTGCCGGCCAGCACTTCCTGACGCTGGGCGATCCAGTCCATCTGGGCTTTCGCCATCTTGAAAATGCCAAGATCGTCATACATCCCTTGGATTCCTTGCCCATGGCCCGAGACAGCTCGGCGACAAGCGCATTCGTCTCGCCAGCATCAGTATTAGCTCCACCCCCTTTAAGATTCAGTAAAGCCGAGTCATTTGAACGGGTTGGAGAGCCGATCGGCAGCGGTGCCCTTAAGTGAATTTTAAAGCCGCCGGGGCCAGACTCCAAGGGCTCCGGCACTGATGCCGGACGCCTGCGGGAACATGGCATGGGCGGTAAGGATCTGTGGGACGAAGGGGCCGAGGCCGGGCGGGCGCAAGCCGCCGCCGCCCCCGTGCGCCGCCAGGTCGCCGTCGCCCTGGCCGACAACCCCGACCGGCCGGGCATGCCCACCGTCACCGCCTCGGGCCGGGGCGCGGTGGCCGAACAGATTTTGCAACTGGCCTTCGCCCACGGGGTCAAGGTCAGGACCGATCCCGACCTTGCCGAGGTTCTGGCCGCCGTCGAGGTCGATACGGTGATTCCGGTGGAGGCCTTCGTGGCTGTGGCCGAAATCCTCGCCTATGTCTATCGCGCCAACGGCAAGGCGCCCCCGCACCCCTCCCACTCCCCTGCCGGGTCGGCGTCATGAGCGCCGACAAGGAGCAGGTCCGCCAGGAACTGGTCAAGGCCGCCTCGCTGGTGGGAACGGCGCGGCGCCTGCTGGCCACCGGCACCGAGGTCGATCTTGCCGCCCTGGAGGGCAAGGTCCGCTTCGTCTGCGACGCCGTCGCCGAACTGGACCGCAAGGACGGCCAGGCCTTCCGCGCCGATATGGAAGCCCTGATCGCCGAGCTGGATCGCCTGGCCGCAGCGCTGACCATGCGCCACAACCCCACATCACTGGACGCCTGAGCAATGGATTCCTCGGCCTATCTCCGCTTCATCGCGTCCCTGGTGGCGGTGTTGGGCATGATTTTCGTCGCCCTGTGGATGGTCAAGCGCTGGCTGCCCGGCGCCCTTTCCCAGCGCCGCAGTGGCGGCGGACGCCGCCTTGGCATCGTCGAGAGCTTGACGCTGGACACGAAACACCGTCTTGTCCTGATCAGGCGCGACGATCACGAACACCTTCTGCTGCTGGGAACCGGCCAGGGCCTGGTGGTGGAAGCCGATTGCACGCCGCCCAAATTCACCCTTCCCGGAAGCCTGCCGGAGCCTGGACCATGAGCCCCCGCCCGTCTTGTCGCCGTGTTACGCTGGCCATCGCCGTCGGGCTCGGCACCGCCCTGGTGGCCGGCCCGGTCCTGGCCCAGTCTCTGAGTGTCGATCTCGGCGGCCCCGCCGCCTCGGCGACCTCGCGCATTATCCAGCTGATCGCTCTGACCACCGTTTTGTCGGTGGCGCCCTCGATCCTGGTGATGGTGACCTCGTTCACCCGCTTCGTGGTGGTGCTGGGGTTCCTGCGCCAGGCCTTGGGCACCCAGCAAAGCCCCCCCAACACGGTGATGGTCAGCCTGGCCATGTTCATGACCGCCTTCGTCATGGCGCCGACCTTCGAGAAAGCCTGGATCGACGGCATTCAGCCGGTGATGGACGGCCATCTCGATGAAATGGAAGGCTTCGAACGCGCCGTCAAACCCTTCCACGCCTTCATGAGTCGCAACGTCCGCTCCCAGGACTTGAAGCTGTTCATGGATCTGTCGCGGGCCAAGGAAGTGGAAAAGGTCGAGGACGTGCCGCTCAAGGCCCTGATTCCGGCGTTCATGATCAGCGAATTGCGCCGCGCCTTCGAGATCGGCTTTCTGATCTTCCTGCCCTTCCTGATCATCGACATGGTCATCGCCTCGGTGCTGATGAGCATGGGCATGATGATGATTCCACCGGCCATGATCTCGCTGCCGTTCAAGCTGATCTTCTTCGTGATGGTGGACGGCTGGTATCTGGTGGTGGGCTCGCTGGTACAAAGCTACGGCTGATCAGCGGCACCGCGCGCCGCACCACCGTATCGAGAAGTGACGCTGCAGCGCACAATCATTTAAAATTGGTTAATAAAGGGCGCAAACTGTGTTTATCGCCCTCTGCCATACTTCCTCATACGCCCAAAGTGAGGGGCCGAATTCCAACCTAGGGAATCCGGAACAATGGCTTTTGACATTCAAGACTTTCGCGCCAATTTCGGCGCCCTGATGGCCCGGGTCCGGGGCAATCTGAACGAGTTGGACCGCGCCCGCGATGAAATGCGCCGGCGGATCGAGGCGTTCTGCGCCCGCTGATCCGGCCATCAAAAAAAAGCCCCGCCGGACGCTCGCATCCGGCGGGGTTCTTTTTGAGCTGAAGGAATCCGCCCGACGGATCAGGCGGCCATCTTCTTCTTCAGATTCTCGTCCAGCTTGTCCAGGAATTGCTGGGTGGTCAGCCACGACTGGCCGGGGCCGATCAGGATGGCCAGATCCTTGGTCATGAAGCCGGATTCCACGGTTTCGACGCAGACCTCTTCCAGGGCCTCGGCGAACCTGGTCACCTCGGGAGTGCCGTCGAACTGGGCGCGGTAGAACAGGGCGCGGGTCCAGGCGTAGATCGAGGCGATGGGGTTGGTGGAGGTTTCCTTGCCCTTCTGGTGCTCGCGGTAGTGACGGGTCACCGTCCCGTGAGCGGCCTCGGCTTCGACCACCTTGCCGTCGGGGCTCATCAGCACCGACGCCATCAGGCCCAGCGAACCGAAGCCCTGGGCGACGGTGTCGGACTGGACGTCGCCGTCGTAATTCTTGCAGGCCCAGACGAATTCACCCGACCATTTGAGGGCCGAGGCCACCATGTCGTCGATCAGGCGATGCTCGTAGGTGATTCCCAGCTTGGCGTATTCGGCCTTGAATTCCTTGTCGAACACTTCCTGGAAGATGTCCTTGAAGCGACCGTCATAGGCCTTGAGAATGGTGTTCTTGGTGGACAGGTAGACCGGCCACTTCTTCTGCAGACCGTAATTCAGGCAGGCCCGGGCGAAGCCGTAGATGGATTCGTCAAGGTTGTACATGCCCATGGCGACGCCGGCGCCGGGGAAGTCGTAGACCTCGTGCTCGATGGTCTCGCCATTGGTGCCGACGAACTTGATGGTCAGCTTGCCGGGACCGGGGACGGTGAAGTCGGTGGCCTTGTACTGATCGCCGAAGGCATGACGGCCGATGACGATGGGCTTGGTCCAGCCCGGCACCAGGCGCGGCACGTTCTTGCAGATGATGGGCTCGCGGAAGACGGTGCCGTCGAGAATGTTGCGGATGGTGCCGTTAGGCGACTTCCACATCTTCTTGAGGTTGAATTCCTTAACGCGCGCCTCATCGGGGGTGATGGTGGCGCATTTGACGCCGACGCCGTGCTTCTTGATGGCCTCGGCGGACTCCACCGTCACCTTGTCATCGGTCTTGTCGCGATTCTCGATGCTGAGATCGTAGTATTTCAGATCGACGTCGAGATAGGGAAGGATCAGCTTGTCCTTGATGAACTGCCAGATGATCCGGGTCATCTCGTCGCCGTCGAGCTCGACGATCGGGTTTGCGACTTTGATCTTCTTCATTTACGGATTCCTCGGGGTTGCGAAGGCCCCACTAAGTCTTTTTCCCAAGGTGGCGGACCGAAGGACCGGGGCGGGGTTCGCATCCCCCGCCCCGACCGTCGTCATATCTAAATGGCGGCCAGGGCCGCGTTCAGGGTGGCACTGGGGCGCATGGCCTTCGAGGTCTTTTCGAAGTCGGGGTGATAGTAGCCCCCCATGTCCACGGGCTTGCCCTGGGCGGCGATCAGCTCGGCGTTGATCTTGGCCTCGTTCTCGGTCAGGGCCTTGGCCAGGGGAGCGAAGCGGGCGGCCAGCTCCTTGTCCTTGGTCTGCTCGGCCAGGGCCTGGGCCCAGTAGAGGCCGAGATAGAAGTGGCTGCCGCGATTGTCCAGCTCACCCACCTTGCGGGCCGGCGAGCGGTTGTTGTCGAGGATCTTGGCATTGGCCTGATCCAGGGTGTCGGCCAGAACCTGAGCCTTGGCGTTCTTGAAGGTCTGGGCCAGATGCTCCAGCGACACGCCCAGCGCCAGGAACTCGCCCAGGGAATCCCAGCGGAGGTAACCCTCCTCCTGGAATTGCTGGACGTGCTTGGGAGCCGAGCCGCCGGCGCCGGTCTCGAACAGACCGCCGCCCGCCATCAGCGGAACGATGGACAGCATCTTGGCCGAAGTGCCCAGCTCCAGGATGGGGAACAGATCGGTCAGGTAGTCGCGCAGCACGTTGCCGGTCACCGAGATGGTGTCCAGGCCCTTGCGGATACGCTCCAGCGACACCGCGATGGCCTCTTCCGGCGCCTTGATGGAGATGTCCAGACCCTTGGTATCGTGATCAGCCAGGTACTTTTCCACCTTGGCGATGATCTGGGCGTCGTGGGCGCGCTGCTTGTCCAGCCAGAAGATGGCCGGAGTGTTGGACAGCCGGGCGCGGGAGACGGCCAGCTTGACCCAATCCTGAATCGGCGCGTCCTTGGTCTGGCAGGCGCGGAAGATATCCCCGGCCTCGACCTTCTGCTCCAGCAGGATGGTGTCGTCTTCATCCACCACGCGGACCACGCCGTCGGCGGCGATCTCGAAGGTCTTGTCGTGGCTGCCGTATTCCTCGGCCTTCTGGGCCATCAGACCCACATTGGGGACGCTGCCCATGGTCTTGGGATCGAAGGCGCCGTGCTTCTTGCTGTCCTCGATCACCACCTGATAGATGCGGGCATAGCAGCGGTCGGGAATCATGGCCTTGGTATCGTGCAGCTTGCCATCGGTGCCCCACATCTTGCCGGAATCGCGCAGCATGGCGGGCATGGAGGCATCGACGATGACGTCGGACGGCACATGCAGATTGGTGATGCCCTTGTCGGAATTGACCATGGCCAGGGCCGGGCCGTTCTTGTAGGCGGCCTGGATGTCGGCCTCGATCTCGGCCTTCTTGGTGGCGGGCAGCTTGTCCAGCTTGGCGAGCAGATCGCCGAAGCCGTTATTGACGTTGACGCCCAGATCCTTGATCGCCGCTTCGTGCTTCTCGAACACGTCCTTGAAGAAGACGGTGACGGCATGGCCGAACATGATGGGGTCCGAGACCTTCATCATGGTGGCCTTGAGGTGCAACGACAGCAGCAGGCCGGGCTGGGACTTGGCGTCCTCGATCTGCTCGGCATAGAAGGCGCGCAGCGCCTTCCTGCTCATGACGGCGGCGTCGATGATCTCGCCCGCCTTCAGCTTGGTCTTGGCCTTCAGCACATGGATCGAGCCATCCTTGCCGTGGAACTCGATCTTGACGTCGACGGCCTTCTCCACCGTCACCGATTTCTCGGAGCCGTAGAAATCGCCATGGGTCATATGGGCCACATGCGACAGGGAGGACGAGGTCCAGGCGCCCATCTTATGGGGATGCTTCTGGGCGAATTTCTTGACCGAGGCGGCGGCGCGGCGATCGGAATTGCCCTCGCGCAGCACCGGGTTCACGGCCGAGCCCAGCACCTTGCCGTAGCGGGCCTTGATGTCCTTCTCGGCATCGGTCTTGGGGTCTTCGGGGAAGTCCGGCAGGGCATAGCCCTGGGATTGCAATTCCTTGATGGCCGCCTTCAGCTGCGGCACGGACGCGCTGACATTGGGCAGCTTGATGATGTTGGCTTCGGGCTTCAGGGTCAGCTCACCCAGTTCGGACAGCTCGTCGGCGATGCGCTGCTCGGCCTTCAGCGCCTCGGGGAAATTGGCGATGATGCGGCCGGCAAGGGAAATGTCACGGGTCTCGACGGCGACACCCGCCGCCTTCGTAAAGGCTTCGACGATGGGCAGCAGCGAGTAGGTGGCCAGCGCCGGCGCTTCGTCAACCTTGGTCCAAATGATTTTCGCGGTCGTCATCTTTGTTACCCTTCGACAGAGCCCTTGCCGACCCCACCCGCGGGCATCGGCTTCGACCCTTGCGCTTGGCGGAACGCAGCGCAAGACAGGGCGTCCGGGACCAACGCCGGACAGCGGGGGACGATAGCATTCGGGACGGCCAATGCAAGACGGAATCCTACACCTTGGGAGGGGGAATGGGCGGGGAGAGAGGGGGAAAATCACCAAGCGGTGGCGCAAGCGACGGATTCCCGCCCGTGACAGGGGGGCGCCAGGCTGCTAGGTTAATCTCCGCTTTCTCCACCACCACTCCCGAGGCGCCGTGACCCGGCCAACAATCGTCGCCCTGATCGGGCTCGTCGTCGCTACCGTCGCCGTTGTCCTGGCCATCCGCCACCAGCGGGAGGAAACGGCCGAGATCGAGGCGCCGATCCCGGCTGCCGTCGGCACCGCACCCGCCGCCATGGCCGATAAGGGCGAGCCCTCCTTCGACGTCGTCCGTATCGATGCCGGTGGCGACACCGTCATCGCCGGCCGCGCCATGCCCGGCGCGGTGGTGACCATCATCGACGGCGGCAAGGAACTGGGCCAGGCCACCGCCGACGGCCGGGGGGAATGGGTATTCCTGCCCCCCCTGCCGCTGGAGCCGGGCTCGCGCGAGCTGAAGCTGCGCGCCGCCAATCCCGACGGCACCCAGACCAATTCCGGCGAAGCCGTGGTACTGGTGGTGCCGCCGCGCGGCCAAGGCACCGCCATCGCCATCAAATCCGGCAAGGACGGCGCCAGCCGCATCCTCCAGGGCCCCGCCCCGGCGGCCGATGCTGGCGAGCTGACCCTTTCCGTGGTCGATCACGACGACAAGGGGCGCCTGATCGTCAGCGGCAAGGCACCGGCCTCCGCCAAGATCAATCTCTATCTGGACAACCGCCTGCTGGGCCATGCCCGGGCCGATGGCAGTGGCGCCTGGAAGGTGACCTCCTCCAAGCCGCCGGTGTCCGGCACCCATCTGCTGCGCGCCGATCATGTGGACGGCAAGGGCAAGGTGATCCATCGGGTCGAGCTGACCTGGACCCCCGGCGAGGAAACCGCCATGAAGCCGGCAACGGGTTCGACGGTGGTGGTGTTCCAGGGCAATTCCCTGTGGCGCATCGCCCGGCGGCTCTACGGCCAGGGCATGTCCTACACGGTCATCTTCGAGGCCAACCGCGACCGTATCCGCGATCCCGACCGCATCTATCCCGGTCAGATCTTCACGATTCCCGAAAAATAAAGGTTCCGCCTAACAGGCCCTGGGGCTGCGCCGCCATTCCGGCCGCACCGCGCTTTCGCCCACGCGGGCGGGCGCCAGGGGCGGACGGATGTACAGAGCGATCAGTTCCATATAGGGCAGGGCCGGCACCAGGAAACAGCTGACCTCGGAAACCAGGCCCACCGCCGTAACCGGCATGGGCAGAGCCAGATCGTGCCCCAGCAGGATCCGCCCCTGGGTGACGCGGAAGGTTCCCGCGCCCAAGACCGCATTGCCGGCATCGACGATGCGCAGCAGGCCGCCGCGCGCCGAGGTCGATTCCGCCGAGAACGGCATGGGCCCCAGATCGCCCACCAGCTTGAGACGGGCGGAGCCGCCGATTTCCTCGATCTTTCCGACGAAGCGGATGAAGCGGAAGCCGAAATCGAAGGCAATGGCGCCCTCGGCCAAGGACAGGGGCGCCGAATCGGCCTCCCCCAGCATGGAATCCATGTCCAGGGGAAGGGCCTTGCCGCCCAGGGTGAAGGATTTTGCCTTAGACATTCATGCCGTCACGATGGAAGGTGAAAATCACGCGCGAACCCCAGGCCGATATTCACAGGCCGGCTGCCGGAACCCAGCCGAAATTCCTGCTACGAAATTCATGACATGGACACTAGTATCATGCCGCCGATCGGGATGAAATTCCAAAAGACCGGCGCTATAACGACCTCGCCCCTCCCGACCGGGACCGGGGCCACGAGCGTGGAGTAAGGGCCAAGTGCAGGCACAGCAGATCTCGTTGACCAAATATCTCTGGTTTCCCATCAACCGCGAAGGCTGGCCGTTCGTCGCCCTGTTCGCGGTGGGAGCGCTGCTGCTGGGCCAGATTTGGGCTCCGCTGGGCTGGCTGGGCGCCCTGCTTACCTGCTGGTGCGCGTGGTTCTTCCGCGATCCCGACCGGGTGACCCCAAAGCGCGACGGCCTGGTGATCAGCCCCGCCGACGGCGTGGTGCAGATGGTGGGCATGGTGGCGCCGCCGCCGGAACTTGAGATGGGCGACGAGGAGCGCATGCGCATCTCGGTGTTCATGAGCGTGTTCTCAGTCCATATCAACCGCTGCCCGGTGGACGGCAAGGTGGCCAAGACCGCCTATCGCCCCGGCAAGTTCCTCGACGCCTCCCTGGACAAGGCCAGCGCCGACAACGAGCGCATGTCGGTGCGGCTCCAGCGCGAAGACGGCCGCGACATCGCCTTCGTGCAGATCGCCGGCCTGGTGGCGCGGCGCATCAAGTGCGACCTCAAGGACGGCCAGTCGGTTCGGGCCGGCCAGCGTTTCGGCCTGATCCGCTTCGGCTCGCGCGTCGACGTCTATCTGCCGGCCGGGGTAGCGCCCATGGTGGCGCTGGGGCAAAGCATCATCGCCGGCGAGACGGTGCTGGCCGATCTCGATTCCGCCGAAGCCGCCCGCGAGGGAGAAATCCGCTGATGTTCCGCCGCCCCAAGCGCCCGCCCCGCATCCGAGGGTTGTCGATCAACAAGCTGATCCCCAACATCCTGACGCTGCTGGCGCTGTGCGCCGGGCTGACCTCCATCCGCTTCGCCGTCCACGATATGTGGAAGGAAGCGGTGGTCGCCACCGTGCTGGTCGCCATCCTCGACGGACTGGACGGCCGGGTCGCCCGCCTGCTGCAGGGCACCTCCAAATTCGGGGCCGAGCTGGATTCGCTGTCCGACTTCATCAGTTTCGGCGTGGCGCCGGCCATGGTGCTGTATTTCTGGACCATGAAGAGCGCCGGCGGCCTGGGCTGGGCCCTGGTGCTGATGTTCTCGGTATGCTGCGCCCTGCGTCTGGCCCGCTTCAACACCATGATCGGCGAGCCCGACCTGCCGCCCTACGATTTCTTCACCGGCATCCCCGCCCCGGCCGGCGCCGGCCTGGTGCTGATGCCCCTGGTCTTAACCAACCAGTTCGGCCCGGGCTTCTTCGACCGGCCGCCGGTGGTGGCGGTGTTCCTGGTGGGCGTCGGGCTGCTGATGGTCAGCAAGATCCCCACCTATTCCTTCAAGAAGATCCGGGTGCCCCATCGGTGGGTGCTGCCCATCTTGCTGATCATCGGTCTGGCCGCCGCCTTCCTGGTGACCGAGCCCTGGCTGACCCTGGGCCTGCTGGGCTGCGCCTATCTGATGACCATCCCCGTGGCTCTGCGCTCGTTCAGACGCCTCAAGGCCCAGACGGAAAGCGCCCCGCCCGCCCCGGAACCGCCCCCAGCCGCCTGATCGGAGCGTCTCGTAGCCGGAACGTAACAGTGTGTCCGTCGGGCAACACTGTTGGGCAATCGCGTTGCATTGCGGCGGGCGCGCCTTGTCGATGGCCGTCGCCGGGAGTACATAGGGGACAGATTTCCCTCGCCTCGCAGCCAGAACCGGAAGGTACGGACCCATGCGCAGCCTCAAGACTCTCCTCGCCGCGGCCATCGTCGCCGGCATTCCCGCCCTAACCCCGGTGGCCGCTCAGGCCCAGTGGTATGTCGGCGTCGACGCCGGCGGGCAGTTCCTGCAGGATTCCAAGAACAGCGGCTCGGGCGTTTCCGGCCTGAAGAGCAGCTATGACGCCGGCTGGCTGGCCCAGGGCGAAGTGGGCTATGCCTTCGGCCCCTGGCGCGTCGAGGGCGAACTGAGCTACCGCTCCAGCGGCGTCTCCAAGGTGGGCAGCGCCAATGGCAGCGGCGACACCTCGGCCCTGGCGCCGATGATCAACGGCGTCTACGAATTCCTGCCCGAGTCCAAGTGGCATCCCTTCGTCGGCCTGGGCCTCGGCGGCGCCTATGTGGACAACGGCACCGTCAAGCAGAACGGCGCCAACGCCTATTCCGGCTCCGATTGGCAGTTCGCCTATCAGGGCTTCGCCGGTGTCGGTTACGACCTCACCAACAATGTTGAGCTGAAGGCGCAGTACCGCTACTTCTCGACCCTGGATTACGACACCAAGGCGTCGTCCAACAACACCAAGCTGACCTCGGAATATCATGACCACACCATCATGATCGGCATGGTCTACAAGTTCGGCGGCCCGGCCGCCGCGCCGGCTCCGGCTCCCAAGCCCGTGGCCGCCCCGGCCCCCGCTCCGGCGCCCAAGGCCGTGCCGCAGGTCCAGAAGAACTTCATCGTGTTCTTCGACTTCGATAAGGCCCAGATCACCCCTGAGGCCGCCCGCGTCATCTCCCAGGCCTCCGCCGCCGCCAAGTCCTCCGGCGTCACCACCATCGACCTGACCGGCCACACCGATCTGGCCGGCAGCGCCAAGTACAATCAGGCTCTGTCGCAGAAGCGCGGCGACGCCGTCAAGGCGCAGCTGGTGCAGATGGGCATCCCGGCCAGCCAGATCGTCGTCGTCGCCAAGGGCAAGTCGTCGCCGATGGTTCAGACCCCGGACGGTGTCCGCGAGCCCCAGAACCGCCGCGTCGAGATCGTCCTGCCCTAATCGGCCGGATCAAAGCGAAGAGGAAAGGGCCCGGCCGCAAGGCGGGGCCCTTTCTGATTCCCATCGTGGGATTTGAGCGCTAATAAGAGTCCACAGGCTTTTATCCGAGGAACCCCGTCCATGATCCTGCGCGTCATCACCATCGCCGCGACCCTCGCCGCCGCCTCGCAGGCCCTGGCCGCCGACAATACCAAGCGCCTGGGCAAGTTCGGCGAATGGGAAAGCTTCGCCTTCTCCGAGGGCAACGCCAAGACCTGCTATCTGGCCGCCACCGCCGGCAAGGTCAGCGGCGGCGAGAAGGGCAAGCCCACCACCACCTATCTGATCGTCACCCACCGCCCCGCCGCCAAGGGCGTGGACGAGGTCAGCATCAACGGCGTCTACGGCTTCAAGAAAGACTCGTCGGTGGAGATGCAGGTCGGCGCCATGAAGCACTCGCTGTTCACCAAGGGCGACCGCGCCTGGGCCGCCGATGCCAAGGCCGACAAGGCCATCGTCGCGTCCCTGACCAAGGGCAAGGAAGCCACCATGCACGCCAGCCCGGCCAAGGGCGCCGACATCACCGCCGGCTTTTCGCTGTCGGGTTTCTCCGATGCCCTGGCCGCCGCCGACAAGGCCTGCGCCGTCAAGCGCTGAGCACTTTTCCCCGCCACGGCACGAAGGCCGGCACACCGGCCCGGTAGGCGGCATACTCGTCGCCGTAACGGGCCAGCAGGCGTTTCTCCTCGCAGGCGGTGCCGATCAGCAGATACAGGCTGCCCCACAACGCCGTCGCCAGACCCAGGGGTGACAGCGCCGCTCCCCACAGGATCAGGAACGCCCCCGAGTAGAGGGGATGGCGGACCCAGGCATGGGGGCCGTCCCGGCGCAATTCCTCATCGGCGGGCGCCTCGGGATGGCGCAACTGGCTCAATCCCCCCAGCCGCCCCAGATCATAGAAGCGGGCCGCGTACAACATCACCGCCCAACCGCCGACATGCACCAGCCCCAACCCGACCCGCGCCCAGCCGGGCAGGGCGTAGGCCGGTTCCCCGGCCAGGGTCGAGGCTCCGACCCAGCTCACCCCCAGGAAGGCGGCAAGGGCGATGACATTGTATACAAAGCGCGACCACCGCCCGCCGAGGTCGCGCCCGGCCAGCAGCGAGTGGCTGAGGCCGAAGCCCAGCCAGGCCAGGGCATAGGCGAGATGTCCGCTCAGGGCAAATCCTCCTCCTCGACGCCGCCGCGCCGCACCACCGCCAGCAGCCGCGAGGCGCCCAGGCGATCGCTCGGGTCGAGTTCCACCACCTTGCCCAGATAGGTCTCGGATTCCTCGGTCCGGCCCAGCCGCGCCAGCACATAGCCGGAGGCGATCAGGGTCTGCATCAGCAGCTTGGGTAGCGGCGCCAGGGTGACGGCCGAGCCGACGAAGGCGGCGTCGCCCGGCCCGATCCGTCGCCAGTCCCCGGACAGCCCCAGCGCCTTGGCGGCGAAGGCGACGCAGGACAAGGCATGGGGCAAAGCCTCGGCATAGCGATGGCGGTAGAAATAGAACTTATAGGCGCCGATGCGGGCGGCCAGGGCATCGGGCGCCAGGGACAGGGCTTCCAGCACCTTGGCCTCGGCCTTGGCCTCTTCGTGCCACAGAGCGCCGGCCTCCTTGAGGGCCGCCTCCGCCGCCGCGGGCAGATCCAGGGGTAATCCGTCGGTATCGTCGAGCATGTGAACCTCAGAACGGTGACGGTGGCCCTTTATAATGCCGCGATATCCCCCTCGGCTTCCAGTGCCTGCGCCTCGGCGGCGAATTGGGCGACACGACCTTCGCCGATGGCGGCGCGCAAGCCTCGCGTCAGATCCTGATAGGCCTGGATGTTGTGCCAGGTCAGCAGCATCGGCCCCAGGATTTCCTCGGAGCGGATCAGGTGGTGGAGATAGGCCCGCGAATGGTCGCGGCAGGCCGGGCAGGAACAGCCCTCTTCCAACGGCCGGGGATCGTCCTGGTGCCGCGCGTTCCTGAGATTGACGGTGCCGCGCCGGGTGAAGGCCTGGGCGGTGCGGCCCGAGCGCGTCGGCATGACGCAATCGAACATATCCACCCCTCTGAGCACCGCCCCGATGATGTCCGAGGGCTTGCCCACCCCCATCAGATAGCGGGGCTTGTCCATGGGCAGCAGCGGCGTCGTCACCTCCAGGGTGGCGAACATGGCCTCCTGGCCCTCGCCCACCGCCAGACCGCCGATGGCATAGCCGTCGAAGCCGATCTCCATCAGCGCCTTGGCCGATTCGGCGCGCAGCTCGGGATAGATGCCGCCCTGGACGATGCCGAACAGGCCATAACCCGGCCGCGGCACGAAGGCCGCCTTGGAGCGGATTGCCCAGCGCATGGACAGACGCATGCTTTCCGCCGCCTGTTCCAGCGTTGCCGGAAAGGGAGTGCATTCGTCGAAGGCCATGGTGATGTCGGCGTCGAGCAGCCGCTGGATCTCCATGGAGCTTTCCGGGGTCAGCCGATGCCTTGATCCGTCATGGTGCGACTGGAAGGTGACGCCGTCGGCGTCGAGCTTCCTGAGCTTGGCCAGGCTCATCACCTGGAACCCGCCGGAATCCGTGAGGATCGGCCCCGGCCAGTTCATGAATTTATGCAAGCCCCCCAACCGCGCCACCCGCTCGGCGCCGGGGCGCAGCATCAGGTGATAGGTGTTGCCCAGCACGATCTGGGCGCCGGTGGCGGCCACCGAGGCGGGCAGCATGGCCTTGACCGTCCCCGCCGTACCCACCGGCATGAAGGCCGGAGTATCGATGCCGCCATGGGCGGTATGAACGCGGCCCAGCCGGGCGGCGCCGTCGGTGGCGCGAAGCTCGAAGGAAAACTCGGTCATGAATGTCTCTCCAGCAGACAGCAATCGCCGTAGGAGTAGAAGCGGTAGCCCGACGCCTTGGCGTGCTCGTAGGCCGCCTTCATGCGGTCCAGGCCCGAGAAGGCCGAGACCAGCATGAATAGGGTCGAGCGCGGCAGGTGGAAATTGGTCAACAGCGCATCGGCCAGCCGAAAGCGGTAACCGGGCGTGATGAAGATGTCGGTGGCGGCGTCGAAGGGCTGAAGCGTACCCAGGGAATCGGTGGCGCTTTCCAGCAGCCGCAGCGAGGTGGTCCCCACCGCCACCACCCGTCCGCCCGCCATCTTGACGGCGTTGATGGCGGCGGCGGATGGGGCGCTGACCACGCCGATCTCCTGATGCATCTTGTGGTCGTCGGTGTCATCGACCTTGACCGGCAGGAAGGTTCCCGCCCCCACATGCAGGGTCACGGTGGTGTGCCCGATCCCCCTGGCCGCCAGCGCCTCCAGCAGAGCGGGGGTAAAGTGCAGGCCGGCGGTGGGCGCCGCCACCGCCCCCTTCTCGCGGGCGAACAGGGTCTGGTAATCGGCCTTGTCGCGCTCATCGGCCTCGCCCTGGCGGATATAGGGTGGCAGCGGCATGGAGCCGAAGCGCTCCAGCGCCAGCATCAGCTCCTCGCCCTGGCGGTCGAAGCGCAAGGTGACCTCGCCCATCTCGCCCTTTTCGGCGACCTCGGCACTGAAATCCCCGGCAATGTCGATGCGGTCGCCGGGGCGCAGCTTCTTGGCCGGGCGGGCGAAGGCCTTCCAAGTATCCAATCCGATGCGCTGGTGCAGGGTCACCTCCACCCCGGCCAGACCACGGCGCCCGAACAGGCGCGCCGGAATGACCCTTGTGTCGTTGAAGACCAGAATGTCGCCGCCGCGCAGCAAGCCGGGCAGGTCACGAACCCCCAGGTCGGCCAGTCCGTCGGCGCGCACATGGAGAAGCCGCGCCGAATCCCTTGGATCGGCGGGACGCTCGGCGATCAGCTGGCGCGGCAGCTCGAAATCGAAATCATCCACTCTCATGGCGGCGGGTGTAGGCCGAGAGCACCGCCGTCGTCAATGCCTTGGGCAGATGGTGCCGCCGTGCCATATTAGGAACAACGACAAGATCATCAGGAAGACGCGCCCATGGAGTTGTTTCCGCCATTCGAGCCGCTCGCCTCGGGAATGCTGGCGGTTGGCGATGGCCACGAACTCTATTGGGAAGTGGCGGGCAACCCGGAAGGCCCCGTGGTGGTGTTCGTCCATGGCGGGCCGGGCGCCGGCTGCGCTCCGGCCTATCGCCGCTTCTTCGATCCCACTTTCTGGCGCGTCATCTTGTTCGACCAGCGCGGCTGCGGCCGCTCGCGCCCCCACGGCTCGGTCGAGGCCAACACCACCGGCCATCTGGTCGCCGATCTGGAGATGCTGCGCCATCATCTGGGGGTCGAGCGCTGGCTGCTGTTCGGCGGCTCGTGGGGGAGCACCCTGGCCCTGGCCTATGGCGAGGCCTATCCCGAGCACTGCACCGGCTTCGTCATGCGCGGCGTGTTCCTCTTCCGCCCGCAGGAGGTGGAGTGGTTCATGACCGGCATGGGCACCTTCTTCCCCGATGCCTGGCAGCGCTTCATGGGCCACCTCAGCCCCGCCGAGCGCGCCGCCCCGCTGGATTCCTATCTGCATCGCCTCAATCATCCGGATGCCGCCATCCACATGCCGGCGGCCAGGATCTGGTGCGGCTATGAGGAGGCCTGCGCCCGCCTGCTACCCCGCGATGATGTGGGCGAGCCCGACGGCCCCTCGACCCTGGCCCTGGCCCGCATCGAGGCCCATTACATGGCCCATGACGGCTTCATGAAGCCCAACCAGCTGCTGGACGATCTCCACCGCCTCCACCATCTGCCCGCCATCATCGTCCAGGGTCGCTACGACATGGTCTGCCCGCCCGTCAGCGCCGCGGAGCTGGCCCGCTCGTGGCCCGGCGCCGAACTGCGCATGGTCGCCGATGCCGGCCACTCGGCCATGGAACCGGGCATCCGTGCCGGGCTGGTCGATGCCGTGATGCGGATGAAGACCAGGATCAGACGGTAACTTGCTAGGCCGGACCTCCCGGCCTATAAGAGTCACGGACTTTTCTGGCCAAGGAGCATGGCATGATTCTCGTGACCGGCGGAGCCGGCTTCATCGGTTCCAACATCCTGGCCGCCCTGGAGGAAAAGGGCGCCGGCAAGCTGGTGGTCTGCGACCGTCTGCGCTCCGGGTCAAAGTGGCGCAACATCGCCAAGCGCGAACTGGCCGACATCGTCCATCCCGAGCAGCTGTTCGCCTTCCTGGACGCGAACCACAAGCATATGGAGGTGGTGATCCACATGGGCGCCATCTCGGCCACCACCGAGACCGACGCCGACAAGATCCTGGCCAACAATTTCTCGCTGTCCCAGGCCCTGTGGAAGTGGTGCGCCATCCACAATGTGCGCTTCATCTACGCCTCGTCGGCGGCGACCTATGGCGACGGCGCCCAGGGCTTCGACGATGATTGGTCCCTCGACCATCTGGCCAAGCTGCACCCGCTCAACGCCTATGGCTGGTCCAAGCACCTGTTCGACCGCCGGGTGGCGCGCAAGGTCATCGCCGGCTCGCGCAAGCCGCCGCAATGGGCGGGCCTCAAATTCTTCAACGTCTACGGCCCCAACGAATACCACAAGGGCAACCAGCAGAGCGTGGTGGCCCAGGTCTATCCCCACGCCGAGAAGAACGCCGCCTACCAGCTGTTCAAATCGCACAATCCCAAATATCCCGATGGCGGCCAGCTGCGCGATTTCATCTGGATCGGCGACGTGGTCAACGTGGTGATGTGGCTGCTGGACAATCCCGGCGTGAACGGCATCTTCAACGTGGGCACCGGCAAGGCGCGGTCGTTCCTGGATCTGGCCAATGCCGTCTACAAGGCGGTAGGGCGCGAGCCGCAGATCAAGTTCCGCGACACGCCGGTGGAGATCCGCGACAAGTACCAGTACTTCACCCAGGCGCGCATGGACCGGCTGCACAAGGCCGGCTATTCCAAACCCTTCACTTCGCTGGAGGACGGCGTCGAGCTGTATGTGAAGCGCTTCCTGTCGGCCGCGGACGCGTATCGCTGATGCTGTTCTCCCTGGCCTATCCCCATATCGACCCCGTCGCCCTCCAACTGGGGCCGTTCGCCATCCGCTGGTACGCCCTGGCCTATATCACCGGCCTGATGCTGGGCTGGCGCTACGTCAAGTTCCTGGTGGCGCGTCCGCCCAACGCCATGACCGAGGCCGAGGTGGACGATTTCCTGGTCTGGGCGACGCTCGGCGTGGTCCTGGGTGGGCGGCTGGGCTATGTGCTGTTCTACAAGCCCATGCACTACCTGGAGAATCCCCTGGAGATTCCCATGGTCTGGCAGGGCGGCATGTCCTTCCACGGCGGGGCGCTGGGCGTGATCGCGGGCATCATCGCCTTCTCGCGCTTTCGCGGCCGCAACCTGTTCCAGGTCGGCGACGTCATCTGCTGCGCCGTGCCCATCGGCCTGTTCTTCGGCCGCCTGGCCAATTTCGTCAATGGCGAGCTGTTCGGACGCATCGCGCTGGACGTGGATTGGGCCATGGTCTTCCCCGGCGGCGGCCCCATGCCCCGCCATCCCAGCCAGCTTTATGAAGCCGGGCTGGAAGGCCTTGTCCTGTTCGTGCTGATGTTCGGCCTGTGGAAGCTGACCGATATCCGCCACCGCGCCGGCGCCCTGTCCGGGGTGTTCCTGGCCGGTTACGGGCTGGCGCGCATCACCGCCGAGTTCTTCCGCCAGCCCGACGCCCATCTGGGCTTCCTGTGGGGCGGCGCCACCATGGGCCAGCTTCTCTCCCTGCCGCAGGTGGCGGTGGGTCTGGCGCTGCTGGCCTGGGCGTGGCGGCGCGGCCCCCGGACCAGCAATTGACGAGCCTTGCGGAAAAGCTGGCGGCGCGCATGGCCCGGACCGGCCCCATCCCGGTCGCCGAGTTCATGAGCGCCGCCCTGGCCGATCCCGAGCACGGCTATTACATGGGACGCGATCCCTTCGGGACCGGCGGCGACTTCACCACCGCGCCGGAAGTCAGCCAGATGTTCGGCGAGCTGATCGGTCTGTGGTGCGCCCTGGTCTGGCAGAGCATGGGCTCGCCCGAGCGCATCATCCTGGCCGAGATCGGGCCGGGCCGCGGCACCTTGATGCTCGACCTGCTGCGGGCGGCGGCGGCCCTGCCGCCCTTCGCCGATTCCCTGGACGTCCACCTGATCGAAACCAGCCCCGCCCTGCGCAACCGTCAGGCCCAGACCCTCGCGGGCAAGCCGGTCACCTGGCACGAGCGTTTCGAGGATCTGCCCGACGGCCCCCTGTTGCTGGTGGCCAACGAATTGTTCGACGCCCTGCCCATCCGCCAGTTGGAAAAGATCGCCGGGCAATGGCACGAGCGCATGGTCGGCCTGGATGACAAGGGAGACTTCGCCTTCGTCACCGGGCCGGTAGTCGCCGGGCCGCCCCTGGCCCCCGCCGCCCTGGCCGCCGAAGACGGTGCCCTGGCCGAACTCTGCCCCCAGGGCCGCGAGCTCGCCGCCCGTATCGCCCGGCGTCTGGCCGATCAGGGCGGCGCCGCCCTGATCATCGATTACGGCTATGGCAAGAGCGCTTCCGGCGACACATTGCAAGCGCTCAAGGGCCATCGCTACCACCCGGTGCTGTCGGCGCCGGGCACCGCCGACCTTACCGCCCATGTGGATTTCCAGGCCCTGGCCGAGGCCGCGTTGGGTCCGGCCAAGGTGCATGGGCCGGTCTCGCAGGGGCGCTTCCTGATGCGCCTGGGACTGGAGGAGCGTGCCCTCATGCTGATGAAGGGCGCCACCCACGATCAGGCCGCGGAACTGGCCCGTGGCGCTCGGCGCTTGATCGATCCCGGGGAAATGGGCACCCTGTTCCAGGTAATGGCGTTCAGCCATCCGCTTCTGCCCACGCCGCCCGGCCTGGAACCATAGGGTCTCCCCGCATGATCAGCCTGTCCGCCCTGAACGAATTCGTCCGCATCCGTCACGGTTTCTTTACCCGCGAGGGCGGCGTGTCCGAGGGCGTCTATGCCTCGCTCAATTGCGGGCCGGGCTCCAACGACAAGCCGGAATCGGTGGCCGAGAACCGCCGTCGGGCCATGGCCCTGATGGACATGCCGGAAGAGGCGCTGGCCACCCTCTACCAGACCCATTCCGCCGAGGTGGTGGTGGTCCGCGAAGCTTGGGCACCGGGCCAGGCGCCCAAGGCCGACGCCATGGTCACCGACCGTCCCGGCCTGGTGCTCGGCATTCTGACCGCCGATTGCGCCCCGGTCCTGCTGGCCGACGGCAAGGGCGGCATCATCGGCGCCGCCCATGCCGGCTGGAAGGGCGCCCTGGGCGGCGTCCTGGATAACACGGTCAAGGCCATGGTCGAACTGGGCGCCAAGAAACCCAAGATCGTCGCCGCCATCGGTCCTTGCATCGGCCATCGCTCCTACGAGGTCGGGCCGGACTTCGTCGTCCCCTTCCTGGCCGAAGACGAGGTCAACGCCGATTACTTCGCGCCTTCACCGCACCGGGATGGGCACCACCTGTTCGACCTGCCCGGCTATATCTCGCGCAAGCTCGCCAAGCTGGGCGTTCACGAAGTCACGCGGGTGCCGGCCGACACGCTGCGCGACGAAGCCCGCTTCTTCAGCTACCGCCGCGCCACGCTCAGGGGCGAAAGCGATTACGGCCGCCAATTATCGGCGATCATGCTGGAACGATGAGACGTCGTTTTCTCGGCCTGCCCCTGGGTCTTCTCGGCCTGTCCCTGGCCTTGACGGCCTGCGGCGACGTTCCGCAGCCCTTCCGCCATGAAGGCATCAACGCCGCCGTGGCGCCCCGCGCCCCGCGCGGAGTGGTGGTCCGCCCCGCCGATGACGGCCCCACCGCCGCCGCCCTTGCCCAGGCCATCGTCAAGCGCCTGGTCGAGGCCGAGGTTCCCGCCTCCACCCGCGAAGTGGTCCCCGGCGCCTGGGTCATCGCCGCCGAGACCGAAACCCGCATCGCCACCAAGACCCTGCGCTGGACTCTGACCCCACCCGGCGCCGACAGCCTGGGAACGATGGCCCAGAGCCTGCCCACGGATGTCTGGGCCAAGGCCGGCCCCGCCACCATCGACCGCATGGCCGACGAGGTGGTGGCCAAACTGTCGGGACCGCTGCACGGCGAGATCGCCCTTCCCGCCCCCTCCGGCTCGGTCACCGCCGCCCGGGCGCCCGTGGTGCGCCTCGAGCCCCTGAGCGGCCTGCCTGGCGACGGCGACAAGGCGCTGGGTGACGCCATGCGCCGCGCCCTGAACGGATTGGGGGTCCGGTTGCAGGGCGCCGAGCCCGACTTTATCTTGCGCGGCCGCGCCGCGCTCACTCCCGGCAAGCCCGGCGAGGACATGCTCGAGGTGGCCTGGATCATCTCTAATGCCCGCACCGGCGAGGAATTGGGCAAGGCCGCCCAGCAAGGAGCGGTGCCGAAAGGGCGGCTGGCCGGGCCTTGGGGCTCGCTGGCCGGCGATATCGCCGCCGGTGGCGCCGAGGGAATCGCCGACATCATCACCGCCCAGTCACAAAAATGACTCGGAGAGGGCAGGGTCGCGGTTTACAGGAGTGGGTCGCGACTGCTATACGGATGCCGACTTCTCGGAGCGCATCTGCGCGCTAAACCGGCGGTAATCCATCATGAAAATCCTTGCCTGCAACAGCAACCGGCCTCTCGCGGAAGCGATCGCCGAATACCTGACCATGTCCATCACCAAGGCGGTCATCCGCCGGTTCTCGGACAATGAGGTTTTCGTCGAAATCCACGAGAACGTGCGTGGCGAGGATGTCTTCGTCATCCAGTCGACCTCGTATCCGGCCAATGACAATCTGATGGAGCTGCTGGTCACCCTGGACGCGCTGCGGCGCGGCTCGGCCCGGCGCATCACCGCCGTGATCCCCTATTTCGGCTATGCCCGCCAGGACCGCAAGTCCTCGCCCCGCTCGCCCATCTCGGCCAAGCTGGTGGCCAATCTGATCACCACCGCCGGCGCCGACCGTGTGGTGACCTTGGACCTGCATTCCGGCCAGATCCAGGGGTTCTTCGATATTCCGCTCGATAACCTCTACGCCGCTCCGGTCTTCACCAACGATATCCGCGCCCGCTATCAGGGCGACGACGTCATGGTGGTGTCGCCCGACGTAGGCGGCGTGGTCCGGGCGCGCGCCATCGCCAGCCGCATCGATGCCGATCTGGCCATCATCGACAAGCGGCGCGAGCGCGCCGGCGTGTCCGAGGTCATGAACATCATCGGCGACGTGCGCGGCCGCCGCTGCATCATGGTCGACGACATCGTCGATTCCGCCGGTACGCTGTGCAACGCCGCCGAGGCCCTGATGAAGGCCGGCGCCGTCTCGGTCGCCGCCTTCGTCACCCATGGCGTGCTGTCGGGTGGCGCCGTCGCCCGCGTCACCGCCTCGCCGCTGGAGGAATTGGTCATCACCGATTCCATTCCCGCCACCGAAGCGGTGAAGATGGCCCGCAACATCCGTCAGGTCACCATCGCCCCCCTGATGGCCGAATCCATCTCGCGCATCAGCGAGGAACGCTCGGTCTCCAGCCTGTTCGACTGATCAGCCGCCGAACAGGGTCAGCCGCCGAACAGGGCTCGGCCCAACAACCTGAACTCGTCGGCCCTGGCGCTGGATTTGCGCCAGGCCAGGCCCAGCAGGCGGGCGCCACCGCCGACCAGCGGCCGGGTGACCAGATCGGTTCCGGCCAGAATCCCGCATTCCACGGCCATCCGGGGCAACAGGGTCACCCCCATGCCCGAGGCCACCATCTGCACCAGGGTGCCGAGGCTGGTGCCCAGGATGCCCTCGCCCCGCTTCGGTCCCGGCAGAGAGCAGGCCGCCAGGGCGTGATCGCGCAGGCAATGGCCTTCCTCCAGCAGCAGCAACTCGTCCCCAGCCAGATCGGCACCGCTGATCTCGGCGCGCGCCGCCAGGGCATGACCGGGTGGACAGCACAGCACGAACGGATCGGTGGCCAGGGCCTCCATCTCCATTTCGGGCGCCTCGTAAGGCAGGGCCAGCACCGCCGCGTCCAGTTCGCAATTGCCCAGGCGGTCGAGCAGACGCGCCGTCAGATCCTCGCGCAGCACCAGTTTGAGCCGGGGATGATGTTGGCGCAGGGCCGGCAGCGCCTTGGGCAGCAGAAACGGCGCGATGGTGGGAATGACCCCCAACCGCAACAGCCCGCCCAGCGGCTGCTGATGGGCGCGGGCCAGATCGGCCATATCCTCGGCACCGCGCAGCAGCAGGCGGGCGCGGGCCACCACCTCCTCGCCCAGGGGCGTTATCAACACCTTGCGCTTGGTGCGTTCCACCAGACTGACGCCCAGCAGGCTTTCCAACTCCTGCAACCCGGCCGAGAGGGTGCTCTGGGTGGCGAAGCAGGATTCGGCGGCGCGGCCGAAATGGCGGTGCTCGGCCAGGGCGACCAGATAGCGCAATTGCCGCAGGGTGGGAATGTGGGTCTGCATCAGGCCGAACCCTGCCCGTGAAGGAGCGGCATCAGATCGAAATAGGGGCGGATGATGGGCGAGGTCGAGGCCTCGAACGCCTCGAACGGTCCATCAAAGGACACAAGCCCCTCGTGCAGCATCACCACCCGTGGCCGCAGGCGGGTGAGCAGATCCTTGTCATGGGTGATGATGATGGTGGTCCTTGCCCGGCCCTCCTTGTCATCCACATGGGTGGAGAGCAGCAGATCCTGAATCTGGGCGGCGGTC
Source organism: Magnetospirillum sp. (assembly GCA_016195125.1). Lineage (GTDB taxonomy): Bacteria > Pseudomonadota > Alphaproteobacteria > Rhodospirillales > Magnetospirillaceae > Phaeospirillum. Next base: position 1,363 of record JACQAD010000123.1, on the reverse strand, counting down.
ACCGGGTCCAGCCCGGTGGTGGGCTCGTCGAAGAACATGCAGCGCGGGTCCATGGCCAGGGCGCGGGCGATGGCGATCCGCTTGGCCATGCCGCCCGACAGGGCATCCACCCGCTCGGCCAGGAAATCCGGGTCAAAGGGCAGGCCCACCGCCGCCAGAACCTGTCGCGCCGTGTCGGCGATGGCGGCGTCGTCCAGATGGCGAACCTCCTCCAGCCAGAGGCCGATATTATCCAGGACGCTGCCCGAGAACAGGGCGTTGCGCTGGAACACCACTCCCCAATGGACATGGATGTCGGCAACCCGATCGGCACCGAGGGCGGACAGGTCCAGCAATTCCCCCCGCTCATCCTCGGGATTGGCCACCAGGACGCGTCCCGCATCGGGCCGCATCAGCCCCAGCATGTGATTGAGCAGGACGGTCTTGCCACAGCCCGAGCCACCGACCAGGGCGATGAAACTGCCGGCGGCGATCTCCAGATCGATGCCGCGCAGCACCGGGTGATCGTCGAAGGCCTTGGTCAGGCCCTCGATGCGGATTTCCACCGTCGGGTTGCGTTGCTCGCTCATGGGGCAAGGATACCCCGCCCCGCTCAAAACGCAAACGGCCGCCCCCGGAGGAACGGCCGTTCCGATCGAATGAAGCCGCAGATTACTTCTTCAGGTAATCCCGGATCAGAACCTCGGCGATCTGCACGGCATTGAGAGCCGCGCCCTTCCTGAGATTGTCGGCGACACACCAGAAGGACAGGCCGTTCTTGACGGTCGGATCCTTGCGGATACGGCTGATATAGACGGGGTCGTCGCCGGTGACCTCCAGGGGAGTGGCATAGCCGCCGGGCTCGCGGGTATCAATGACCACGCAGCCGGGAGCGTTGCGCAGAGCCTCGGTGGCCTCTTCGACACTGACCGGATTGGCGAATTCCACGTTGATGGATTCGGAATGGCTGACGAACACCGGCACCCGCACGCAAGTGGCGTTGACGGCGATGTTGTGGTCGAGAATCTTGTGGGTCTCCACCACCATCTTCCACTCTTCCTTGGTCGAGCCGTCTTCCATGAAGACGTCGATCTGGGGGATCAGGTTGAAGGCGATCTGCTTGGGGAATTTCTGCGGCTTGATGGCGTCATGGACCAGCACGCCCTTGGTCTGGTCGTAAAGCTCGTCCATGGCTTCCTTGCCGGCGCCCGACACCGACTGGTAGGTGGCAACCACCACGCGCTTGATCTTGCCCAGAGTGTGCAGCGGCTTCAACGCCACCACCATCTGGATGGTCGAGCAATTGGGATTGGCGATGATGCCGGACTTCTTGTAGCCGGCGATGGCCTCGGGATTGACCTCGGGCACCACCAGCGGGACGTTG
>JACQAD010000122.1 GCA_016195125.1 Magnetospirillum sp. | reverse complement strand
GTCTGGCCGACATGGCCACCGAGCTGGACGCGGCCCGGCTGATGATCCATCGCGCCGCCGATTCCCTGGACCGCAAATCGCCCGAGGCGACGGTGCATTGCGCCATGGCCAAGCGGATGGCCACGGATATCGGCTTCCAGGTGGTGGACGCGGCGCTGCAACTGCATGGCGGCTACGGCTATATCAAGGAATACCCCATCGAGCGCTATTTCCGCGATCTGCGGGTGCACCAAATCCTGGAAGGCAGCAACGAGATCATGCGGGTGATCATCGGCCGGTCGCTGACCGGCTGACCAGATCATACCGTCAGGGCTGGGCTTGACCCGGCCATCCATGCCTCCCCGGATCAAGCCCGGAGGGGTGACGAAAGAGAGAAGAGGGAGGCAGGGCTATGGCGAGCGTCGGATTCATCGGTCTGGGCAATATGGGCGCGCCGATGATGCGCAACCTCATCAAGGCCGGTCACAAGGTCAAGGCCTTCGACCTGTCCGAGACGGCCCGCAAATCCGCCGCCGATGCCGGGGCCAGCCCATGCGCCCATGCCGCCGACGCCGCCAAGGGTGTCGAGGTGGTGGTGAGCATGTTGCCCGCGGGTCAGCACGTGAAGTCGGTGATGCTGGGTGAGAGTGGGCTTTACGCCCTCGCCGACAAGAACACCCTGTTCATCGATTCCTCGACCATCGACGTGGCCACCGCCCGTCTGCTGTCCGACGAGGCCGCCAAGGCCGGCCATGCCATGGTCGATGCGCCGGTCTCCGGCGGGGTCGGCGGGGCCGAGGCCGGGACGCTGACCTTCATGGTCGGCGGCCCCGACACCGCCTTCGCCAGAGCCAATCCCTTCCTGGAGGTCATGGGCAAGACCATCGTCCATGCCGGCGGTCCCGGCAACGGTCAGGCCGCCAAGATCTGCAACAACATGCTGCTTGGCATTTCCATGATCGGCACCTGCGAGGCCTTCGCCCTGGCCGAGAAGCTGGGGCTGGACGCCCAGAAGCTGTTCGACATCTCGTCGAAATCCTCGGGTCAGAACTGGTCGATGACCTCCTATTGCCCGGTGCCCGGCCCGGTGCCGGCCTCGCCCGCCAACCGCGACTATCAGCCCGGTTTCGCCGCCGCCATGATGCTGAAGGATCTGAAGCTGGCGGTGGAAGCGGCCCAGGTGGCCGGCGCCACCATCCCCCTGGGCGCCGAGGCGGCCCAGCTCTACGCCATGATGGCCGGAGCCGGCCAGGGCGGCCTCGATTTCTCGGGCATCATCCACATGCTGCGCGGCAAGGCATGAAATTGGGTTGTCATCCCGACGGCCAACGGACGGAGATCCCAAGCCCTGGCTGGGGATGACCGCAAAGGATAATTCAAGGTTTCATCACCACGAGAGACTTGCACCAAGATTAAAAAAACGTATGCTCGTTTCCGATCAAATCAAGCCTCCATCAGAGAGGCCGTCAGGGTAGGTACGGAGCCGGCGCCAAAGCGCCGCTCCGGTTCAGGAGCGCAAAGACGATGACCGTGTCCGATACACCGGTTTTGGAAGCACGCCCCGTTCTGGAAGTGCGCGACGTATCGCTGGCCTTCGGCGGCGTGCGCGCCTTGTCCGAGGTCAGCTTCGAAGTCCGCAAGGGCGAGCTGTTCTCCATCATCGGCCCCAATGGCGCCGGCAAGACCTCCATGCTGAATTGCGTCTCGGGGCGCTATCGCCCGACCTCGGGGCGGGTACTGATGGACGGACGCGACGTCACCTCGCTGTCGCCCAATGTGCGCGCCACCCTGGGTCTGGGGCGGACCTTCCAGAATCTGGCGCTGTTCGGCCATATGAGCGTCCTGGACAACATCATGGTCGGGCGCCATCACCTGCTGCACAACAACGCCCTGTCCGGGGCGCTCTACTGGCTGTCGGGCGCCCGCACCGAGGAACTGGCCCACCGCCGCAAGGTCGAGGACATCATCGACTTCCTGGAAATCGCCCACATCAGGAAGGCGGTGGCCGGCACCCTGCCCTATGGCCTCAGGAAGCGGGTGGAACTGGCCCGCGCCATGGCGGTCGAGCCCAAGGTCATCCTGCTGGACGAACCCATGGCCGACATGAACCTGGAAGAGAAGGAGGACATGGCCCGCTACATCGTCGACCTCAACGAGGAATGGGGCATGACGGTGATCATGATCGAACACGACATGGGCGTGGTCATGGACATCAGCCACCGGGTCATGGTGCTGGAATTCGGCCGCAAGATCGCCGAGGGCCTCCCCGACGAGGTCATGAACAACGAACGGGTCAAGGTCGCCTATCTGGGCATTGACGAAGACGAGCAGGTGGCCTGATGAGCGAACGCAGTGAGCGCGGGTGTGTTGAACGCCCCGGAGCGAAGCGTAGGCAAGCCAAGGGTTTCGGGGAAACCCGCCCGGCGCTTGAGGGGCATGTGACATGAGCGAATATTTGGATACCGGCGTCTTCGACACCTTTCCCAAGGCCCTGGCCCACAACGCAGCGCGCTGGCCCAGCGACATCGCCATGCGGGAAAAGGAATTCGGCATCTGGAATGCCTTTTCCTGGGCCGATTACCTGGAGAAGGTCAAGACCCTGGCCCTCGGCATGCACGCCCTGGGGGTCAAGCGCGGCGACGTGGTCGCCATCCTGGGCAAGAACCGGCCGGAAAGCCTGTGGGGCGAACTGGCGGCCCATAGCCTGGGCGCCATGTCGCTGGGCATCTACCATGATTCCATGCCCAACGAGGTGGCCTACCTGCTGTCCTACACCGAGGCGGCGATCGTACTGGCCGAGGATGAGGAGCAGGTGGACAAGCTGCTGGAGATCTCCGAGCAGGTTCCCACCATCCGCAACATCGTCTATTTCGACCCGCGCGGCATGCGCAAGCACAAGGATTCCCGCCTGATCTCCGCCGACGACCTCAAGGTCAAGGCCCAGGAAGTGGCGGCCGCCCAGCCCTCGCTGTTCGACGATGAAGTGGCCAAGGGCAAGGGCGACGATGTGGCCATTCTGTGCACCACCTCGGGCACCACCTCGAATCCCAAGCTGGCCATGCTCCAGGCCGGGCCGTTCCTGCGTCACTCCACCGCCTATCTGCGGGCCGACCCCAAGAGCGCCGGCGACGATTACGTCTCGGTCCTGCCGCTGCCCTGGATCATGGAGCAGATCTACGCCGTGGCCCAGCCGCTGATCTGCCGCAACATCGTCAATTTCGTCGAGGAGCCCGAGACGATGATGGCCGACATGCGGGAAATCGGCCCCAATTTCGTGCTGCTGGCCCCGCGCATGTGGGAAGGCATCGCCGCCGATGTCCGCGCCCGCATGATGGATTCCACCCGCTTCAAGCAGGCCATGTTCAATCTGGGCATGAAGCTGGGCATGAAGGCCCTGGATGCGGGCAAGCGCTCCAAACTGGCCGATCTCCTGCTGTTCTCGGCGCTGCGCGATCGGATCGGCTTTTCGTTCCTGAAATCGGCGGCGACCGGCGGCGCCGCCCTGGGGCCGGACACCTTCCGCTTCTTCCTGGCCATGGGCGTGCCCCTGCGCCAGATCTACGGCCAGACCGAACTGGCCGGCGCCTATACCGTGCATCGGGGCGGAGATATCGACTTCGATTCCGTGGGCATCCCCTTCGACGACGCCAAGCTCAGAATCGACAATCCCGACGCCAACGGAATCGGTGAGATCGTCGCCACCACCGACGGCATGTTCACCGGCTATTTCAAGAACCCGGAAAGCTCGCTGGTCGATATCGTCGACGGCAATTGGCTGAAGACCGGCGATGCCGGCTACATCAAGCCCGAGAACGGCCATCTGGTGGTCATCGACCGCATCAAGGATCTGGCCACAACCTCGATCGGCGTCCGCTTCTCGCCCCAGTTCATCGAGAACAAGCTGAAATTCTCGCCCTTCATCGCCGAGGCGGTGATCCTGGGCGATACCAAACCCTATCTGTCGGCGCTGATCTGCATCCGCTTTTCCATCGTCGCCAAATGGGCCGAGGCCAAGGGCATCTCGTTCACCAACTATACCAACCTGTCGGCCCAGGAGCAGGTCTACGCCCTGCTGCGGGCCGAGGTGGAGAAGGTCAACCAGACCCTGCCCGAGCCCCAGCGCATCCGCAAATTCCTGCTGCTCTACAAGGAGCTGGATGCCGATGACGGCGAACTGACCCGTACCCGCAAGGTGCGGCGCGGCGTCATCAACGAGAAATACGGCGACATCATCGACGCCATGTATGCCGAGCAGCCCATGGTGCCGGTGGACGCCGTCATCACCTTCCAGGACGGCACCACCACCAGGGTCAAGACCGAACTGAAGGTCGTCACCCTGCTGGCGCCGCCGGCGCAACAGATGGCCGCGGAATAGGAGAACACGAAATGGGAACCTCGCTGCTTCTCCAACTGGTCATCAACGGCCTGATCGTCGGCACGCTGTATGGCGTCGTCGCCATGTGCTTCGTGCTGATCTACAAATCCACCCAGGTGGTCAATTTCGCCCAGGGCGAATTCCTGCTGATCGGCGCCTGGACCTGCTGGTGGCTGGTCACCAGCATGGCCCTGCCCTTCTATGTGGCCTTCCCCCTGACCTTCGTGTTCATGATGGTGTTCGGCATCGCGCTGCAGATGATCGTCTTGCGCCCGCTGATCGGCGAGCCGGTGATCAGCGTGATCATGGTCACCATCGGGCTGTCGATCTTCTTCCAGGCGGTGATCAAGTCCATCTTCGGCGTCTGGGCCCAGCCCTTCCCCGAGATCTTCCCGGTCAAGTCGGTGGACGTGTTCGGACTGGCGGTGCAGCCGGCCTATCTCATGAGCCTGGTGGTGTCGCTGGTGATCATGGTGGCCTTCGCCTGGTTCTTCAAATACTCGCGCATGGGCCTCGCCATGCGGGCCACCGCCTTCAATCAGCAGGTGGCCCAAAGCCTGGGCATCTCGGTCAAGAACGTCTTCGCCACCGCCTGGGCCATCTCGGCCATGGTCTCGGCCCTGGCCGGCGTGGTGGTGGGCATGGTCAACGGCGTGTCCTCGGCCCTGTCCTTCTTCGGCATCAAGGTTTTCCCGGCGGTGATCGTCGGCGGGCTGGATTCCATCGTCGGCGCCATCATCGGCGGGCTGATCATCGGCCTGTTGGAGAATCTGGCTGAATACGCCGACGGCCAGTACCTGCACGTGGGCAACCTCTACACCGTGGCGCCGTTCTACGTGCTGGTCATCATCCTGATGATCAAGCCCTACGGCCTGTTCGGCACCAAGACCATCGAGAGGGTGTAAGGTCATGATCTCGTCCAGCCTCATTCCCTGCGGTCAGTTCAAGACCACCTACGGGGCCGATACCACCATCTTCCTGACGCCCGCCTCGCGCTATTGGTGCTTGGCCGGCGTCCTGCTGGCCGCCACCGCGCCCCTGGTGCTCAGCAATTATCTGCTGGCGCTGCTGATCCAGATCGGCTTTTTCGGCATCGCCGCCCTGGGGCTGAATATCCTGGTGGGCTGCACCGGCCAGATTTCCCTGGGCCACGCCGCCTTCTTCGGCTTCGGCGCCTTCGCCTCGGCCTGGCTCAACAATACCTGGGGCGTGCCGGTGCTGCTGGCCATTCCCCTGGCGGGTATCATGACCACCCTGCTGGGCCTGCTGTTCGGCATTCCGGCGGGACGGCTGAAGGGCCTGTATCTGGCCATCGCCACCTTCGCCTCGCAATTCATCCTGGAAGACTTCTTCTCGCGCGCCAACTGGTTCACCGGCGGTTCCTCGGGCGCCATGGCCGGCCCCATCAGCCTGTTCGGCACCGAATTGTCCGGCGACAAGGCCTTCTTCTACGTAGTGCTGTTCTTCGTGGTGGTGATGTTCCTGCTGGGCACCAACCTGCTGCGCACCAGGGACGGCCGCGCCTTCGTCGCCGTGCGCGACCATTACCTCTCGGCCGAGGTGATGGGAATCAACCTCACCAAGTACCGCATCCTGTCCTTTGGCATCTCGTCCTTCTATGCCGGAGTGGGCGGCGCGCTGTACGGCCATTATCTCGGCTATGTCTCGGCCGAGGGCTTCACCATCCTGCTGTCCATCCAATTCCTGGGGATGATCATCATCGGCGGCATGGGATCGGTGATGGGCACGCTGATGGGCACCGCCTTCATGGTGCTGCTGCCCGAGGGCACCGAAGCGGCGGTCAGCGCCATCAAGCACGTCACCGGAGACATTCCGGCCCTCACCAGCGCGCTGGCCTATATCAAGGAAGCGGCCATCGGTCTGGCCATCGTCCTGTTCCTGATCTTCGAGCCCGACGGACTTGTCCATCGCTGGCGGCTGATCAAATCTTATTGGAAGCTGTACCCGTTCTCTTACTGACCAAAAGCAACAAGAGCCGAACAATCGGTTCAACGAATACTTGGCGATCCAACGAATTTTGGGAGGAACCTCACGATGAAGCAGAACCTGTTCGCCGGAGCGGCCGCCGCCGTTCTCCTGGCCTCCGGCGGGGCCTTGGCCGCCGACGGCATCCTGGTCGGCCATATCGCCGACATCACCGGCGCCACCTCGGCCGTGGGCAAGCCCTATGGCCAGGGCATCGCCGACGCCATGAACTACATCAACGCCCATGGCGGCGTGGCCGGCAAGAAGATCATCTTCGAGACCGTGGACTACGCCTATGAGGTGCCGCGCGCCATGGCCGCCTACAAGAAGCTGACCGGCTCGGAGAAGGCCACCGCCATCCAGGGCTGGGGCACCGGCGACACCGAAGCGCTGGTCAGTTCCGTGGCCAAGGACGAGATCCCCTATTTCTCGGCCTCCTATTCCGGTCACCTGACCGATCCCCAGGGCAAGACCTCGGTCAAGGGCGCGCCCTACAACTTCTTCTATGGCCCGTCCTATTCCGATGCCTGCCGTGGGCTGGTGCAGTGGGCGGCCGAGGATTGGAAAAAGAAGGGCGGGGCGGGCAAGCCCAAATTCGTCCATATGGGCGACAACCACCCCTATCCCAATTCCCCCAAGCAGGCCTGCGGCGCCTATGCCAAGGAACTGGGCCTCGACGTGCTGAACGACATCCAGTATTCGCTCAAGCCCGGCGATTTCAAGGCCCAGTGCCTGTCCCTGAAGGAATCCGGCGCCAATTACGCCTATCTGGCCAACACCTCGGGCTCGACCATCTCGCTGTTGAAATCGTGCGAGACCGTGGGCGTCAACGTCCAGTTCCTGGCCAATATCTGGGGCACCGACGAGGGCTCGCTCAAGACCGCCGGCGAGGCCGCCGACAAGCTGGTCTGGGTGGTGGGCGCCTCCACCTGGGCCGATGATCTGCCCGGCATGAAGCTGGTGCGCGAGATCTCCAAGGTCTCCGATGCCAGCGGCACCGAAGCCCGGCCGGTGCACTACATCCGCGCCATCTGCTCGGTCTACTACATGAAGGAATCCATGGAGATCGCCGACAAGATGCCGGGCGGCATCACCGGCCCCAACATCAAGAAGGCCATGGAATCGGGCAAGAAGGATTGGGTTCCCGCCGGCCTGGAAGGCGTCTGCCTGCCGTCCACCTGGACGGGCGACGACCATCGCGGCACCACCACCGTCAAGGTCTACCAGGCCTCGACCAAGGGCGGCGCCGCCACCATGAAGCAGGTCTATACCGCCGACATCCCCCGCCGTAAGGAATGGCTGGGCTGGTAAGGCATTTCCCCCTCTCTCACCGGGGAGAGGGGGAAACTTTCTGACAGGAAACGAGCATGGCTGAACCCGCACTCAAGCTTGCCCCCGAAGAGATCCTGCTGTCGGTGAACAACATCGAAGTAGTGTATGACGACGTCATCCTCGTGCTGCGCGGCGTCAGCCTCGATGTTCCCAAGGGCAAGATCGTCACTCTGCTCGGCCCCAACGGCGCCGGCAAATCCACCACTCTCAAGGCCATTTCCGGCCTGCTGGGCACCGAGGACGGCGAGGTCACGCGCGGCAACATCACCTTCATGGGCGAGGAGATCGCCAACCGCCCCCCGGAAGAGATCGTCCGGCGCGGCATCTTCCAGGTCATGGAGGGCCGCCGCATCATCGAGGACATGAACGTCATCGAGAATCTGCGCCTCGGCGCCTTCACCAGGAAGGACGGCGGCGCCGCCATCCGGGACGATATCGAAAAGGTCTTCCACTACTTCCCGCGCCTGAAGGAGCGTACCGGCCTGGCCGGCTATCTGTCGGGTGGCGAGCAGCAGATGCTGGCCATCGGCCGCGCCATGATGGCCAGGCCCAAGATGATCCTGCTGGACGAGCCCTCCATGGGCCTGTCCCCGCTGCTGGTCAAGGAGGTCTTCGCCATCATCGAGACCCTGTGCGCCGAAACCGGCATCACCATGCTGCTGGTTGAGCAGAACGCCCGCATGGCGCTGAAGATCGCCCAGTTCGGCTACATCATGGAATCCGGCAAGATCGTCCTGGACGGCGCCAAGGAAGACCTCGTCAACAACGAGGACGTCAAGGAATTCTATTTGGGCGGCGACAAGGAGCGGAAGTCGTTCAAGAACCTGAAATCCTACAAGCGTCGCAAACGCTGGCTGTAGTCGGCTCGCCCCCTCTCCCGCTGGCGGGGGAGGGTCGGGGTGGGGGCTTGGGGCTCCTCCCATCCATCCAGTTGGCCCTCACCTTCCGGCGCTTTCGCGCCTCCCCCCCTCTCCCGCCTGCGGGAGCGGGGCTTGAAACGACGGATTTGCGATGACCGAATTCTATGATTCCCTGGAAACCCGCTCGGCAGACGAGCGCGAGGCCGCCCAGTTCGAGGCCTTGCCGGAACAGGTCGCCCTGGCCAAGGCCGATTCCCCCGCCTATGCCAGGCTCCTGGCCCAGTTCGATCCGGCCGCCGTGACCAGCCGCGGCGCCCTGGCCGATCTGCCGGTCACCCGCAAGTCGGATCTGATCGACGCCCAGCAGGCCGATCCGCCCTTCGCCTCGCTGATCGCCACCCCCAGGGGCGAGCTTCGGCGCGTCTTCGCCTCGCCCGGCCCCATCTACGATCCCGAGGGCTGGGACAATGATTGGTGGCGCCTGGCCCGCGCCCTGTTCGCCGCCGGGTTCCGCCGCGGCGATCTCATGCACAATTGCTTCTCCTACCACTTCACCCCCGGCGGCGTGATGTTCGAGACCGGCGCCCACGCGCTCGGCTGCCCGGTCTTCCCGGCCGGCGTGGGCAATACCGACCAGCAGGCCAAGGCCATCGCCGACCTTCGCCCGGCCGGCTATGGCGGCACGCCGTCCTTCCTCAAGATCATCCTGGAGCGCGCCGAGGAATTGGGCCTCCCACATGCCTCGCTGACCAAGGCCTGCGTCTCGGGCGAGGCGTTGCTGCCGCCGCTCCGCCAGGGCCTCAAGGATCTGGGCGTCGATGTCACCCAATGCTACGCCACCGCCGATCTGGGGCTGATCGCCTACGAAACCGCCGCGAGACAGGGGCTGATCGTCGATGAAGGCGTCATCGTCGAGATCGTGCGGCCCGGCACCGGCGATCCCGTCCCCGAGGGCGAGGTCGGCGAGGTGGTGGTCACCACCTTCAATGCCGATTACCCGCTGATCCGCTTCGCCACCGGCGATCTGTCGGCGGTGCTGGCCGGCACCAGCCCGTGCGGGCGGACCAATATGCGCCTCAAGGGCTGGATGGGCCGCGCCGACCAGACCACCAAGATCAAGGGCATGTTCGTCCATCCCCGCCAGATCGCCGACCTGGCCAAGCGCCACCCCGAGGTGATCCGCGCCCGGCTGGTGGTCGAGCAGGAGGACGGCAACGACCGGCTCACCCTCAACATCGAGACGGCGGCCTCCGGCCTGGAAGCGGTGATCAAGGACAGCTTCCTGTCGCTCTGCAAGCTGAAGACCGAGGTGGCGCTGCACGTCCCCGGCACCCTTCCCAACGACGGTATCGTCATCCAAGACAAGAGAGCCTGAGCCATGACCCTGACCCCCGAGCTCGATCCCTTCAAGCTGGCCAAATCCCTGTCGGGCAAGCATCTGATCGACGCCAAGTTCGTCGCCGCCAAATCGGGCCGGACCTTCGCCGTGGACAATCCCGCCACCGGTGCCGAGATCGGCACCGCCGCCTTCGGCACCAAGGAGGACGTGGATCTGGCCGTGGCCAGCGCCAAGGCCGCCCAGAAGGAATGGGCCAAGCAATCGGCGCGGGCACGCGGCAAGCTGGTGGCCGAATGCGGACGGGTGCTGACCAATCATGTGGAGGAGCTGGGGCGTCTGGTCGCCCTGGAGACCGGCAAGGCGCTGCGCACCGAAAGCCGGGTCGAGGCCGGCGTGCTGGCCGACATGTTCACCTTCTTCGGGGGGCTGGGCAGCGAGCTCAAGGGTGAGACCATCCCCTTCAACCCCGACATGCTGACCGTCACCGTGCGTGAGCCGGTCGGCGTGGTCGCCTGCATCATTCCCTGGAACGTGCCCTTGCTGCTGATGGCCATGAAGGCCGCCGCCGCCCTGGTGGCCGGCAATGCCGTGGTGGTCAAGTCGGCGGAGGAGGCGCCGCTGACCGTGCTGCGCGTCGCCGAAATCATGAACACCGTCCTGCCGCCGGGCCTGTTCAACATGCTGTCGGGCTTCGGCCCCGAATGCGGCGCGCCGCTGGTGGAGCATCCCGACGTCAAGAAGGTCAGCTTCACCGGCTCGGTGGAAACCGGCCGCATCGTCTACCGGGCGGCGGCAGAAAAGCTGATCCCCGTGACCCTCGAACTGGGCGGCAAGAGCCCGATGATCGTCTGCGCCGACGCCGACATGGATCAGGCGGTGGCCGGCGCCCTGGCCGGCATGCGCTTCACCCGTCAGGGTCAAAGCTGCACTGCCTCGTCCCGCCTGTTCGTCCACGCCTCCATCCACGATGAGTTCGTCGCCCGCGTGAAGGCCAAGGTCGATGCCATGGTGATGGGCGACCCCCTGGACGAGAAAACCGATATCGGCACCATCGTCTCGGACGGCCAGCTGGAGCGGGTGAAATCCTATATCAAGCTGGGCGAGGAGACCGCGGGCGCCACCAAGCACACCCTATCGGCCATGCCCACCGACCCTAAGCTGGCCCAGGGCCGCTTCGTCCAGCCGGTGATCTTCACCGGGGTCAAGAATTCCGACCGCATCTGCCAGGAGGAAATCTTCGGCCCGGTCTGCGCCGTCATCAAATGGACCGATTACGAGGAGGTGATCGCCCAGGCCAACGATTCCGAATACGGCCTCGCCGCCTCCATCTGGACCCGCGACATCAAGGTAGCCATGGACGCCACAAGGCGCCTGGAAGCCGGCTTCGTCCAGGTGAACCAGAATCTGGTGGTGCAGCCGACGCTCTCTTATGGCGGCGTCAAGACCTCGGGCATCGGCAAGGAAGCCTCGCTGGAATCCATGCTGGAACACTTCACCCACAAGAAGACCATCATTTTTAATATGAAGTAAGAAAATCGCGTTCTCTCAAAAGGGCGGCGCGCAAAGGAGCGAGATCGGTGCTGGCGACATCCCACACCAGTTCAAAATCGACGGCGAGGTATTCATGGGCGATGCGATGGCGCATGTCCCGCACCTGCCGCCATGGGATCTCGGGACGCCGCTCGGCTATTCCGTCGAGAAGATCCCTGGATGCCTCGCCGATCATCATGACCAGATGCGTCACGGCGAGCGCGGTCTTGCGATCCGTCTGGAAGGACCGCCGATCCTGGCCGACGATGAACTCGCCGATTTCGTCGATGGCTGAGACGATGGCATCCAAGGCTTCGGTCGCCCGCCGCCTCTTATCGAAAGACATCGACGCCGTCCTTGGCGACTTCGTTGGCCATCAAGGGCCGCAACGCGCGGCGGGTCAGCATGTCGGTCTTGCGCCCCAGCCAATCGCCCGAGGCATCCTCGACGATCCCCAGGTCGATGTAGCTGAACTTCACCTCGGGATCGAGATCGATCACCAGATCCACGTCGCTGTCGGGCCGGGCGTCCCCTCGGGCCACCGAGCCGAACACCGCCAGACGCGTAATTCCCTTCTCCCGAAAGAAGCTCTCATGCTCCTTCAGGATGGCGATTACCTCGGCAAGGGTCCGTGCGCGTCCCATACGGCGCATCGTAGCAAAATCACCCGTCTTCCGCAAAGGACAGCCCCATGACCACCGACCCCATCGTCATCGTCGGCGCCGCCCGTACCCCCATGGGCGGCTTCCAGGGCGACTTCGCCGCATTGGCGGCGCCGCAATTGGGCGCCACCGCCATCAAGGCGGCGGTGGAGCGGGCGGGATTGGCTCCCGATCAAGTGGACGAGGTCTTCATGGGCTGCGTGCTCCCCGCCGGCGTCGGGCAGGCGCCGGCCCGCCAGGCCGCGCTGGGGGCGGGTCTCCCGCAATCGGCGGGCTGCACCACCATTTCCAAGGTCTGCGGCTCGGGCATGAAGGCGGCCATGCTGGCCCACGACCTGCTGGTGGCCGGCTCCGCCAAGGTGATGGTGGCGGGCGGCATGGAAAGCATGTCCAACGCGCCCTATCTGCTGGACAAGGCCCGGAGCGGCTATCGCCTGGGCCACGGCAAGGTGCTGGACCACATGTTCTTCGACGGCCTGGAAGACGCCTATGCCAAGGGGCGCTTGATGGGCACTTTCGCCGAGGAATGCGCCGACAGCTACAAGTTCAGCCGCGAGGCCCAGGACGGGTTCGCCCTGGCCTCGCTCAGCCGCGCCCAGAAGGCCATCGCCCAAGGCTCCTTCGCCGCCGAGATCGCCCCGGTCTCGGTCAAATCCCGCAAGGGCGAGGCTCTCATCACCATCGACGAACAGCCCGGCAAGGCCCAGCCCGACAAGATCCCCACCCTGAAGCCCGCCTTCCGCGACGGCGGCACGGTGACGGCGGCCAATTCCTCCTCCATCTCCGACGGCGCCGCCGCCCTGGTGATGATGCGTCGCTCCGAGGCCGCCCGGCGCGACCTGGCGCCCATCGCCACCATCCTCGGCCACACCAATTTCGCCCAGGCCCCGGCTCTGTTCACCACCGCTCCGGTGGGAGCCATCAAGGCTCTGCTGGACAAGGTCGGCTGCAAGGCCGGCGACATCGATCTGTGGGAGATCAACGAGGCCTTCGCCGTGGTCACCATGGCGGCCATGCATGATCTGAAGCTCGACCACGACAGGGTCAACGTTCATGGCGGCGCCTGCGCGCTCGGCCATCCCATCGGCGCCTCGGGGGCGCGGATCATCGTCACCCTGCTGGCGGCCCTGAAGACCTACGGCATGAAGCGCGG
>JACQAD010000008.1 GCA_016195125.1 Magnetospirillum sp. | reverse complement strand
GTGCGCGGGAGCGCGTGGCGCAAAATGCGATATTATATTGGCGCATATCCGCAAATCCTCACAGCTCAGACCGCAAAATACCTCTTGCAAGAGGCGCGGAATGCGGCATCGCAGACTCCCCGAATCTGCGCTATGGTTTTTCCCATGATCAAAAATCCCCTCGCTCGCCCATTTTTTGAGTTTTTGAAAGCGCACGACCTGTCTCTGTACAAGGTCGCAAAGCTTTCTCACATTAGTGAGGGAACGCTTCGCTCATATAGAGATGTTGATGGGCGAATGCTTACGCCCCATACAATGCTTCCCGTCGCCAACACTTTGTGCCACCTCACAAAAGAGCCAATTGATCTTCTTTATTTATTTGGAGACGGATCGCGGCGATCCGACGACACGAACGCTAATGTGCTAACGCCATACAAAAATGAGAAGTTCTCAGATTTATTGTGGAACAGGCGGATAGCCCAAGACGATCTGTCAAGCATAGCCAATATTAATGATGACTATATTACGGCGCTGCTGAATGGAGAGACGCTCCCTCAGTCTATTGCCGATCGGATATCAACTGCGCTTGGAGTAAGCCCAACCGACATAGGAATCTATGAAACGGTTAGGGATGAAACTGAATATTATAATTCCCGCCATATTACGCCAACTACTATGACGCACAATGGCGACAAATATATAAATCTAATGCACTCGGAGATATGGCCAAATACCGACCGTGATCCTGATTTTCCAAGTTCTGCAATAGTTATATACGACAACCTCGGCCACATGGTTGCAAGGCCACCGGGGCTTGTTGGCGTTAACTCCGCATTCGGTCTAATTGTTTGTTTCTCTGATATGGCTCCAAGAATGGAGGTGGGGGAGTGGCTGTACGTCAATCCTGATTCTCACGCCCACCCAGGGAGCGACGTTCTTATAGAATTCAAGCAAACAGAGCGGTGCATTGAAAACATTGCCGTCGTAAGAAGGCTCTGCGACTACAATGCAAACTCCGTATTGGTGCGCCGATATAATCCCAGCGAATACGAAGAAATAAATAATGGCCGGATAAAGAAAATATACAAGATACTAAGAACGCAGGAGCTTATATCCCCCAACAGTATATTTGCGAATAATCACCAGACATAAAATTTGATATTTTCTCCGCTGCGCTCAGAGAGAAAGTGCCGTCAACTAGGTGCAAATGGATAATAAGATAAGATAATAATTAATTATTATCTACACCCCATTAGCCAGCAATCTTGGACACCTTCTCTGTCGCCGCGCGCAATGCGTCATCCATAAGATGGGCATAGCGGCTTGTTGTCTTGGCCTGAGTGTGCCCAAGCAACGCTCCAACAACAGGCAGGCTCTCTCCAGCCGACACCAGCAAGCTCGCGAAGGTATGACGCAGATCATGAATGCGGGCGCTTTTGATCTTTGCCCGCTTGCAGATTGCCGCCCAAAACGTGCGGATGGTCGTCATGTGACCATCCACGCCTTCACCAGGGAACACCCATGGATTGCCCTTCTTGGCCGAACGATCCAAGGTTCGCGCCTTTCCATCGCCAGCCTTCTTCCCCGCCGGGATGCGCTTCTTGAGGACCTTCACGGCCGGTTCCGATAGCGGAACCCTGTGGGTCTTATTCTGCTTCGTGGTCGAGGCCGGTTTCGTCCACACGCCAGCAGCCAGGTCGAGTTGATCCCAGCGCATCGCCAAAACCTCACCCAGACGAGCACCGGTCAGCAGGAGCAGGCGCACCACGTCAGCCGAATCCTGCGCAGGGCTTTCCTCCAGGGCCTTGCCTAGCGCCTTCAGTTCATCGGGCATTAGGTACCGCTCCCGGCCTTCTTCGGAGTTCCGGTGCGCCTGGAGGGCGGGGTTACGTTCCAGTAGCTCCCAGCGCACCGCCGCCGAAAGAATGGCCGAGCAAACCGACACCGCCCGATTCGCCGCCACCGGGAATTTCTCGGACACCGCATGGTGCATGTCCTCGATGTCCTTGCGGCCGATCTCCGAGAGGCGCTTGTCGCCCAGATGCGGCTTGATGTGATTTTTGACCAGCAGGCGGCGATGCTTCTCCGTGCCAGCACGATTGCGTTTGGCCACCACCTCATCAAGCCAGCGATCAGCAAAATCACCAAACACGGGGTCGGTATCGGGCTTGACCTCTCGGGCCTCTCGACGCTCCTGTGCGGGGTCCTGGCCCAGCTCGGCCGCGCCAATGATCTTCCTCGCTTCAATGCGCGCCCGATCCAGAGCCAGCTTGTTACAACGGCCAATGACAATCCGCCGCTGTTTCCCGCCGCGAACCCGGCACTGGACGATCCAGGCTTTGCCACCCTGCTTGGTTACACGGACGCCAAAGCCAGGAATTTCGGCATCCCAAAGGAATGCCTGTCCTGTTTCGGGTGCTAAGAAATCATCGACCAGACGCTTGGTGAGGCGAATACGAGCCATAGCGCATCCCCGTTGTAACCGCCGTTGTAAGCTATCATCCGGCATTTACGGGCACAATGCGGCATCCCCCGGAATGATCAGGGAAGCTGTAACTGGCTGATTTCCTTGGGAAAGCGTTGGAGCGGGTGAAGGGAATCGAACCCTCGTCGTAAGCTTGGGAAGCTTCTGCTCTACCATTGAGCTACACCCGCGCCGGGTGGGGATTTTATAGGGGGTGGCGGGCTTGGACGCAAGTCCGTCTCTTGGGATCTCTCGGATTCAGCCTCCCATCAGCTCCAGCAGGGACTTGACCGTGTTGTCGGCGCCGTCGGCGATCTGGGAGATTGTGGCGTCCAGCATGTAGCAGGGCGAGGTCGCCACCTTGCGGGCCTTGTCCACCACCACTTGGCCGTGGCTGGTCTTGGTGTGGTGGGCGCCCATGGCCTCTACCGCCTGGGCGGTTCCGTCATCGGATCCGATGGTCACGTCGATGCCGTTGCCGAAGATCTTGGCGATCAGCGCCGGGGCGATGCACAGGGCGCCGATGGGCTTGGCGGCTTGCGCCATGGCCTTGATCGCCTGTTCGGTGGCCGGGTCGACGCTGCAATCGGGGCCTTGGGTGGCGAAGGTGCAGAGGTTCTTGGCGGCACCGAATCCGCCGGGGAGGATCAGGGCGTCGAAGCCGGCCGGATCGAAATCAGCAAGATTTTTGATGCTGCCCCGCGCGATGCGGGCCGATTCCACCAGGACATTGCGGCTTTGGCCGGACTCCTCCTGGCCGGTCAGGTGATTGACCACATGCAGCTGGGTGCGGTCGGGGGCAAAGCATTGATAGGTGCCGCCCCGGCGGTCGATGGCCAGCAGGGTCAGGACGGCTTCGTGAATCTCGGCGCCGTCATAGACGCCGCAGCCGGACAGGATGACGGCGAAATTCGGTTTGGCGGTCATGGGGCTTCCTCGTCCTCACGGTTGGATCGGGGTGATTATACGATTCCCGTGAGCCACGGCCATGGTCTATCGTCTGTTCCTGTTCCAAAGTCCGAGCGAGCCCCATGACCGCCACTCCCGCCTATGACCTCCTGGAAGCGCGCTTCCGCAAGATGAACGCCATCTCCGAGGCGCTGTCGGTGCTGTCCTGGGATATGGCGACCATGATGCCCGAGGGCGCCGCCGAACCGCGGGCCGAGCAAGTGGCGACACTCAAGGGCATCAATCACGAGCTGTTGACCGCGCCGGATCTGGAGCCGCTGTTGGACCAGGCCGCCACCGAGGCCTTGGACCCTTGGCGCACCGCCAATCTGCGCGAGATGCGCCGGGACTGGATTCACGCCAGTGCCTTGCCCGCCGATCTGGTCGATGCCCTGGCCCGGGCCGAGTCCGCCTGCGAGATGGTGTGGCGTCAGGCCCGCCCGGCGGCGGATTTCAAGCAGGTGCTGCCGGCCCTGAAATTGCTGCTGGGGCTGGTCCGCGACGTGGGGCAGATCAAGGCCGAGCGTCTGGGCGTGTCCATCTACGATGCCCTTCTCGACCAGTACGAGCCCCTGGGGCGTGCCGCCGAGATCGACCCGGTCTTCGACCATCTCGAGGGCTTTCTTCCCGGCTTCATCGGCGAGGTGCTGGATGCCCAGGCGTCGCGGCCGCCATTCCTGGACCTGAGCGGGCCGTTCCCGGTGGAGCGGCAGAAGGCGCTGGGTATCCGTATGATGGAGGTGCTGGGCTTCGATTTCCGCCATGGTCGCCTGGACGTCTCGCATCATCCGTTCTGCGGCGGCTATCCTGGCGATATCAGGGTGACGACGCGCTATAACGAGGATGATTTCGCGTCCGCCTTCATGGGGGTGCTGCACGAGACCGGCCACGCCCTGTACGAGTTCGGCCTGCCGTCCGGGCATTGGCGGCCGCAGCCGGTGGGCCGGGCCCGCGGCATGGTGGTGCACGAATCCCAATCCCTGCTGATGGAGATGCAGGCTTGCCGCTCGCGGGAATTCGCCGGCTTCGTGGCGCCGCTGCTG
Source organism: Magnetospirillum sp. (assembly GCA_016195125.1). Taxonomy (GTDB): domain Bacteria; phylum Pseudomonadota; class Alphaproteobacteria; order Rhodospirillales; family Magnetospirillaceae; genus Phaeospirillum. The sequence continues at coordinate 18,250 of JACQAD010000008.1, read as the reverse complement.
CGCGACAGTTTCGGTGTCGGCGGCGCGGCTTGGGAGCCCGACAACCTTTATCGCCGAGGCATCAGGGTCAAACGCGGCTTCATCCGGGTCGAAGCCGACGAGGTCACCTATCCCGCCCATGTGATCATCCGTTATCGCCTGGAAAAGGCCTTGATCGAAGGACGCATGGAGTTGGACGACCTGCCCGCCGCCTGGAACGAGGGGTATGGGCGCCTGCTGGGCATCACGCCTCCCGACGACCGGGTGGGCTGTCTTCAGGATATTCATTGGTTCGGCGGCGCCTGGGGCTATTTCCCCACCTATACCCTGGGGGCGATGACCGCCGCCCAGTTGTTCGACGCCGCGGGCAAGGCCGACGCCGACGTGGCGCCGGGCATCGGTCGGGGCGATTTCAAGCCGCTGTTGGCTTGGCTGCGCGCCAATATCCATTCCAAGGGCTCGCTGCTGTCCACCAGTGATCTGCTGACCCAGGCCACCGGGCGGCCCCTGGACCCGGCGGTGTTCGAGGCGCATCTGCGGCGGCGCTACCTCGGCTGAGGCGTTTGAGGTAGAATCCAGCCCATGCTTCTCGGTTTGCTCAAGCGATTGGTTCTGGACAAGCAGGCGCGCGCTTCCCTGGCCCCGCCGCCACGGGAAGCGGCGGTGCGTCGTGCGGCCAAGCCGGTGCCGCCGCCCAAGGAGCGCGACCCCGCCACCGCCCTGGCCGAGGCCGAGGAACGCATGCGGCGCATGCCGCCGGAAAAGGCCCAGCTGATCCGCTCGGCCATGCTGGTGCACCGGGCCCGGCAATCGGTTCTGGCCGAGTTGTCCGACGAGGAGCGGGCCAAACTGGAAGAGGTGGCGCGCAAGGCGCTGCTGGGGGGCGGCTGAGAATGTTCGGCTTTCTGAAAACCCTGTTCGGCGAGGACAAGCCCAAGCCCAAGGACAAGCCCAAGGCATCCGTCCGCAAGCCCGCCGTTTCCCAGGCTTCCACCAAGGCCTCCCCCGGTTCGGAGCGGGCGCAATTGCTGAAGCGGGCCCAGGAGGTGCATCGGGCCAAGCGCAAGATTCTCGACCACCTTTCCGACGAGGACCGGGCCAAGCTGGTGAGCATGGCCATCCTCACCTTCCTCAACGAGGGCCGCGAGCCCGACGACAAGAAGAAATAAGGCAGAGCAAGACCTTGAGCCAATTTCCCGACACCAAGGCCTTGGCGGACGGCGTCCTGGCCGGCCAACGCCGCGCCCTGGCCCGCGCCATCACCCTGATCGAATCCACCCGTCCCGACCATCGCGAGGCGGCCGAGGCCCTGATGCACGAGCTGTTGCCCCATACCGGGCGCTCGGTGCGGGTCGGCATCACCGGAGTGCCGGGAGCGGGCAAGAGCACCTTTATCGAAAGCTTCGGCCTGCATGTGCTGGAGGCGGGAAAACGCCCGGCGGTGCTGGCCGTCGACCCGTCCAGTCCGCGTTCGGGCGGCTCGATCCTCGGCGACAAGACCCGCATGGAGGATTTGTCCAAGGATGCCCGCGCCTTCATCCGCCCCAGTCCGTCGGGCTGCACCCTGGGCGGCGTCGCCCGGCGGACGCGCGAGGCCATGCTGGTCTGCGAGGCCGCCGGCTTCGACGTCATCGTGGTGGAGACCGTCGGCGTCGGTCAAAGCGAGACGGCGGTGGCGGACATGGTCGATATGTTCCTGCTGGTGCTGGTGCCCGGCGGCGGTGACGAATTGCAAGGCATCAAGAAGGGCATCGTCGAACTGGCCGATGCCATCATCGTCAACAAGGCCGACGGCGATCTGGCGGCGGCGGCGGGCCGTGCGGCGCGGGATTATAAGAACGCCCTGCACCTGCTGGCGCCGGCCTCGCCCCATTGGAGTGTCCCGGTTCTGACCTGCTCGGCCCTGGCGCGCACCGGCATCGACGAGGTCTGGAAGACCGTCGCCGCCTATCGCGACACCATGGAGCGGGAAGGGGCCCTGGGAGAGCGCCGCGCCGCCCAGGCCCATGCCTGGATGTGGAACGAGGTCTCCGAGACTTTGCTGCAGACGCTCCGCGACGACCCCCGGGTCGAAGGATGCCTGCCGGACATGGAGCAGGCGGTCGCTGCCGGCCGTCTTGCCCCCGGCGCGGCGGCGCGGCAATTGGTGCGCATCTTTCGCGGACAGGGCTGACATCACGCTTGGTTACAGCTACGGCCCTTGGCGCGCCGGTGATAATCAGGCTATCTTCTCACTTCCGTATTAGGATCATGGAACCGATATGCAAAAGCCGATGACCGAGAGCGGAATTCTCAAGCGAGAGCTGGTGGGCCTGTTCGGCCACATGCAGAAGATCCGTAACGAGCTGGCTTCCCTCAATACACCCGGTGCCACCGATCATTTCGGCTCCATGTCGGAACAGCTCGACGCCATCGTCGGGGCTACCGAAAACGCCACCAACATCATCATGGAAAGCATGGAAAGCGTCAGTGGCCTGATGAGCGAGGCCCGCGCCATGGCCCTCGACAACCAGCCCATGGCCGAAATCTTCAACAAGGTCGATGACAACGTCAATGCGGTGTTCGAGGCCTGCTCGTTCCAGGACATTACCGGCCAGCGCATCTCCAAGATCGTCAATTCCATGAAATTCGTGGAAGAGCGCATCAAGGCCATCATCCTGACCTGGGGCAAGGACGAACTGACCAAGGTGGTGGTGGCGATCAAGAAGGAAGAGGTTGACCCCGACAAGGCCCTGCTGCACGGGCCGCAATTGCCGGGCCAGGGCGTGTCCCAGGAAGACGTCGATCGCATGCTGGGTCAGGACGCCATCGACAAGCTGTTCGGCTGAGTTTCACCATAGTGCATCAGCTTTAGGCTGACGCACTCCAGGCTCTTCGCCTGTACGAAAAATCCCTGCTTTTTCAAGACTCGAGCGCCGCTCCGGCTGAAGAGTTTTCCCGCGTTTCGAGTCAGTCCGAATGCGGAAATCTCTATTGTCGCCAGAAGGCCGGCACGAACAGAACCAATACCGTGAACAGTTCCAGCCGCCCGGCGATCATGCCCATGGCCAGCAGCCATTTAGCCAGATCGGGCAGGCCGGCATAAGAGCCGCCGGGACCGATTTCCGGCCCCAGGCCCGGCCCCAGATTGGCCAGGGCCGACGCCGCTCCCGACACCGAGGTGACGAAGTCCAGGCCCAGGAAGGCCAGGGACATGGCCAGCATGGCGAAGGACAGGGCGTAGACGAACAGGAAGCCCATCACCGAGCCCAGCACCTCCTCGGGGATGGAGCGGCGGTTGAAACTGGCGATCAGCACCGCGTGAGGCCGCAACAGGCGGCGCATCTGCATCAGGGCGTCGGCGAACAGAAACTGGAAGCGGAAAACCTTGATGCCGCCGCTGGTCGAGCCGGCGCAGCCACCAACAAAGGCCAGGAAGAACAAGATGGCGGCGGGCATACCGCCCCAGGTGCCGTATTCCAGGGTAAAGGCGCCGGTACCGGTCATCACCGACACCACGGTCAGCGCCCCATGCCGTAGCGCGTCCAGGGGGGCCAGGCCGCGACTGCCCACCAGCCACAAGGTGACTCCCATGGTGCCGAGACTCAGCAGGGCGAAATACCAGCGCAACTGGCCGTCCTGGAACACGGCCTTGCGGTTGCCGCGAATCAGATGGAAGAACAGCAGGAACGGCATGCCGCCTAGGATCATACCGAAGGTGGCCAGGATGGTAATAGCGGCGCTGTCGAAATGGCCGATGGACGCGTCAGAGGTGGAGGCCCCGGAGGTGGAGATGGTGCCCATGGCGTGGACCAGGGCTTCGAACCCGCTCATTCCCGCCAGCCACAGGGCGATGGACAGCAGGGCGGTGGCGCCGGCATAGCCGGCCAGGATGGACAGGGCGATCTTGCGCCCGCGCGAGGTGGCGCGCTCGGCCGGTCCGGGCATCTCGAGACGGAACATCTGCATGCCGCCCACCGCCAGTTCGGGCAGCACCGCCACCGCCATGGCGATGACGCCGATGCCGCCGATCCAGCCCAGCAACGCCCGCCACAGCAGCAAGCCGCGCGGCAGGGCGTCCAGGCCTCGGATCACCGTGGCGTTGGTGGTGGTCAGCCCGGCGATGGCCTCGAAGGCGGCATCGGTGAAATCCAGCTGCAGCGGCCCGTAGACCAGGGGCAGGGCGGCGAACAGGCCGGGCACCACCCAGCCGAAGGTGGCGGCAAGATAGGTCTGGCGCACCGAACGCCGCTTGATCGCCGTCTGGGTGCCCAGGACCAGCGCCAGCCCGAAGAACAGGGTCAGGCCCGACGAGGTGGCGAACACCCGCCATTCGTCATGGCCATCGCGGAAGTCCAGAATCGCCGGCATCCACATGGCGGCGGCCAGAAGGCAGAGCAGGGCGCCGACGATTTGCAGGACGGGGCGGATATCGATCATGCGCGTCCTACTCCCGCCAATAGCTGCGCGAAAACAGCACGGCCACGGTGAACAGTTCGAGGCGCCCCAGCATCATCTCGAAGGCCAGCACCCATTTCGCCAAATCGGGCAGCGGCTTATAGCTGCCGAAGGGGCCGATGATCTCACCGATACCCGGCCCGGCATTGGCCAGGGCCGCCGCCGATCCCGACAGGGCGGTAACGAAATCAAGTCCGACCACGGTGAGGGCCAGGGCGAACAGCGCGAAGGTGAAAAAATACATCACCACGAAGCCCAGCACCGAATCCAGCACCGCCTGGGCGATGGGACGCTGATTGTAATGGATGACGAAGATGCCGTGGGGATGCAGCAGCCGCTTCAGATGAATGCCGGCCAGGGCGAACAGCAATTCCCAGCGGAAGATCTTGACGCCGCCGGCGGTGGAGCCGGTGCAGCCGCCGATGAACACCAGGATGAAGAACACCACATGGGCGAAACCGCCCCAGCGGCCGTAATCGGTGGAGACGAAGCCGGTGGTGGTGACGATGGACACCACGTTGAAGGCGGCGTGGCGCAGGGCAACGCCGGGATTCATGTCGTTGACCGTCCATTGCCACAGGGCCAGCACTCCGGCGGCGGTGCCGAGAAAGGCCAGGTACCAGTGGCTTTGGGCATCGTCGAGAACCTTGGGCCGTCCGTTCTTCCACGGCCCGGTCCACAGGGTGAAACTGGACCCGCCCACCATCATGGCGAACACCGCCACCCATTGGACCGCCGTGCCCCAATGGGCCAGCTTGGCATCCGAGGTGGAAAAGCCGCCGGTGGAGATGGCGGCCATGGCGTGGCAGATGGCGTCGAAGCGTCCCATGCCCGCCGCCCAGAAGGCCAGGGCGGCGAGGACGGTGAACACGGCGTAGACCAGGGTGATGGAGGTGGCCACCTGGGTCAGGCGAGGCTTGATCTGGTCGGTCTTGTCCGAGGTCTCCATGCGGAAGACCTGCATGCCGCCGATACGCAGCAAGGGCAGGATGGCCACCGCCATGATGATGATGCCCTCGCCGCCCAGCCAGTTGAGCAGGGCCCGCCAGATCAGGATGCCGCGGGGTGCGTGGTCGAGTCCGACGATGATGGTGGCGCCGGTGGTGGTCAGGCCGCTCATGGCCTCGAACACGGCATCGGTCAGCCCCAGCCGGAGATTGCAAAAGGCGAAGGGCAGGGCGGCAAAGGCGGCGGTGCTGATCCAGGCCAGGGTGGTCAGCATGAAGGCCTGGCGCGCGGTCAGGGCCGGGCGGCCCTTGGGGCGGGCGCCGAGGATCAGGGCCAGGGCGACGAAGGCGGTGACCATGCCCGAGAGCGCGAAGACCTTCCAATCCGCGTCCTCAGACAACAGATCGACCACCGCCGGAATGCCCATGGCCGCGGCCAGCACCAGCAGCAGGAAGCCGTTGACGAAGAGAACCGGCCGAATGTCGATCAAGTCATCTGTCTCCCCTGGAGACCAGACTCATGGAAGGAATCGCGGTGGCTGTAAAGGGCTGTTTGAACGAAGCGGCGCTGGGGCTCGGGTCCAGTCGCAGACGAAGGCGTCCGGCAGGGCGGCGCGGAGCCTCGCAGCCGGCAAGTCACAATGGCCCCATGCCGCCCCTGACGCTACACGTTGGACAGCCCGCCGCTATGCTGGTTGTGGATCAGAGCCATGAATTCGCGCCGGGTGGCGGGGTCGTCGCGGAAGGCGCCCAGCATACGGCTGGTGACCATGGTGACGCCGGGCTTGTGGATGCCGCGGGTGGTCATGCATTGATGCGCCGCCTCGATCACCACGGCGACGCCCTTGGGCTGCAGCACGTCGTTGATGGTGTTGGCGATCTGGGCGGTGAGCTTTTCCTGGATTTGCAGGCGGCGCGCGTAGATTTCCACCACCCGGGCCAGCTTGGAGATGCCGACCACGCGCTTGTCGGGCAGATAGGCCACATGGGCCTTGCCGATGATCGGGACGACATGGTGCTCGCAATGGGATTCCAGGCGGATGTCGCGCAGCAGCACCATCTCGTCGTAGCCGTCGGTTTCCTCGAAGGTGCGGTGCAGGATCTCGGTGGGATCCTGGTCGTAGCCGGAGAAGAATTCCTCGTAGGCGCGGACTACCCGGTCGGGGGTGCCGACCAGGCCTTCGCGGTCGGGGTCGTCGCCGGCCCAGCGCAGCATGGTCCGCACCGCCTCCTCGGCCTCGGCGCGTGAGGGCCGGTTGGAATGCCGGGACTCGGCCGGGAGCAATTCCTTGGGCAGGGTAAGGCTGGTGTGGTCGTTGCTCACGGGGGGTCTCCTTCCGCTGGGGGCACGACCCGCATGTGGCGGCGTGCCCGCCAAATTGCAAGTCTCCCTAATTCAGCCGGGGGCGCTCGTGGGGGCTGTCCAGGGAAAAGGCGGGGACGGCGATGTCGAAGCTCTGGCCTGCCTCGTCTTCCATCTCGTAGGTGCCGACCATGATGCCCGACGGCGTCGGCAGCGGTGTTCCCGAGGTGTATTCATAGGCATCGCCGGGGCGCAGCACCGGCTGCTCGCCGACCACGCCCGGTCCCTTGACCTCCTGGACATGGCCGATGGCATCGGTGATGACCCAGTGGCGGCGCATCAGCTGCACCGTCTGGCTGCCCTTGTTCTCGATGCGCACCCGATAGGCCCAGACGAAGTGATTGTCGCCCGGCGAGGATTGGTCATCCAGGTAGAACGGTTTGACCGTGACCTGAATATCGCGGGTGGTCTGGGTGTACATCTGCGGTCCCTCGATTGCCCGGAGCGGCCAAGCGCCGTCCTCCCTCCCATCATATTAGGGCGGACGAGGCGCTTGTCCACCGCGCGCTCTAGCTTTCCAGGGCGCGGCCGATATCCTCCATGAGGTCGTCGGCATCCTCGAGACCCACGGAAAGCCGCACCAGGCCTTCGGTAATGCCCATGGCCAGCTTGTCCTCGGGGGTCAGGCGCTGGTGGGTGGTGGTCCAGGGATGGGTGATCAGGCTCTTGGCATCGCCGAGATTGTTGGAGATGTCGATCAGCTCGACCCCGTCCATCAGGCCATAGGCCGCCTTCTTGCCGCCTTTCAGCTCGATGGCGACGACATTGCCCCAGCCGCTCATCTGCCGGGCGGCCAGGGCGTGCTGGGGATGGCTTTCCAGGCCGGGATAGAGTACCCGGGCCACTTCCGGCCGGCTTTCCAGGAAACGGGCCACCTTGATGGCGTTGGCGCAATGGCGGTCGATGCGCAGGTCCAGGGTTTCCAGACCCTTGAGCAGAACCCAGGCGTTGAACGGCGACAGGGCCGGGCCGGTATTGCGCAGGAACGGCCCCAGGATATCGGCACAGAATTCCTGCGAGCCCAGCACCGCGCCGCCGAGGCAGCGGCCCTGACCGTCCATGTGCTTGGTGGCGGAATAGACTACGATGTCGGCGCCCAGCTTCAGCGGGCTTTGCAGGATGGGGGTGGCGAAGACGTTGTCCACCACCACCTTGGCCCCGGCCTGATGCGCCAGGTCGCATACCGCCGCCAGGTCGATGATCTCCAGGGTCGGGTTGGAGGGAGTCTCCAGGAAGACGCAGGCGGTGGGCTTGGACAGGGCCTGGGCCCAGGCGTCCAAATCGGTGCCGTCCACGAAGACGCGCTCGACGCCGTAGCGCGGCAGCAGCTCATTGATGATCCAGTGGCACGAGCCGAACAGGGCCTTGGAGGCGACGATGTGGTCACCGGCCCGCAACTGGCACAACAGCGCGGCATGGACCGCCGCCATGCCCGAGGCGGTGGCGCGGCAGGCGGGAGCCCCCTCGATCCCGGCGAGACGCTGTTCGAACATGGCCACGGTGGGGTTCTTGAAGCGGGAATAGACCATGCGGTCCAAGGTGCCGTCGAAGCTGTTCTCGGCCTCCAGGGCGCTGTCGTAGACATAGCCCGAGGTCATGAACAGGGCTTCCGAGGTCTCGCGGAAATTGGTCCGCGACAAACCGCCGCGCACCGCCATGGTACGGGGACGCCATTGCCGGGATTGCTTGGATTCGGTGCTGTTCATGTGACCTCCAACAACAAAGCCCCGACCGAGGAAGGCCGGGGCTCGCAAGCAGAGCGCTCGGACCTCTTTAGCGATTGTTTTACGTGGCCGCAATCCGGTCGGACAAATCACCACATGACGAGTCATAGCGCCGTCGCGCCGAAGCCGTCAAGCGTCGAAGCCGTCAGGTGGGTAAGGCTAATGATTCCAGAATATTACGGTTGTGCGAAATGCATCGCTGCCGTGGTCATACCGCTTGTCGGGGATGGGGAGGAGGACTATGCTGCGCTGCAACAAATTCATTTGGAGATGACCCTGCCATGAACGGATCCGTTAACGGTGGCCCGGCGCCGCTGCAGCTTCTCGACCTCAGGGGCAAGAAGGGCCTGATCATCGGCATCGCCAATGACCAGAGCATCGCCTATGGCTGCGCCAAGCATTGCCACGCCTATGGCGCCGAGCTGGCGATCACCTACCTGAACGAAAAGAGCGACAAGTACGTCCGTCCGCTGGCCGAATCGCTTTATGCCCCCATCGTCATGCCCTGCGACGTGCGTGAGGACGGCCAGCTGGAAGCGGTGTTCGACGCCATCAAGGAGAAGTGGGGCCGCCTCGATTTCGTCATTCACTCCATCGCTTATGCCAACCGCGATGACCTGCACGGCCGGGTCACCGATTGCTCGCGCGAGGGCTTCGCGCTGGCCATGGACGTGTCGTGCTTCTCGTTCGTGCGCTGCGCCAAGCTGGCCGAGCCGCTGATGACCAATGGCGGCAGTCTGATCACCGTCTCGTTCTACGGCGGCCGCAAGGTGGTCGAGCATTACAACGTCATGGGCCCGGTCAAGGCGGCGCTGGAGAGCACCACCAAGTATCTGGCTCACGAGCTCGGCCCCAAGGGCATCCGCGTGGTTGCCCTGTCCCCCGGCCCGCTCAAGACCCGCGCCGCCTCGGGCATCGACCGCTTTGACGAGCTGATGGATGCCGCCGCCGCCAAGGCGCCGACCCATCAGCTGGCCGACATCAACGATTGCGGCTCGTTCGCGGCCTATCTGGTCAGCGATCTGGCCAAGTCGGTGACCGGCACCACCTTGTTCATCGACGGCGGCGCTCACATCGTCGGTTGATGTTGATGGGAGCGGCCTCGGCTCAGCACTGAGTCGAGGCCGCTCTTTTCCATTCCGCGCCCAGGTCGCGGTAAAAGCGCAGCCGGCGCTGATCCCGGCGCAATCCCTCGTCCCCCAAGGCCTGAACCGCCGCCAGTCCCAGGCGCCGGTGAGCGATGTCGCGTCTTTGCTCGGCGGCCAGATGACGGAACAGGCTTTCGCGCGCGCCGCCCGATGGGAGCGCCGCCGGATCAGCGCAAAGAACCGGGCCGTCGTGGCGGCGTTCTTCGGCATCCAGAAGCGGAAAGGGCACGCGAATAGGCAACTTGTCCTCCTGAGGCAAGCCGCAATAGGAACATAAAGCGAACACAAAGACAAGGGCGAGGGTGCGCTACTGGCTGGACCAGAGGATACGTGCCACCCAGGACACCTCTTCGGTGGCCAGGGAGCGGCCGGGATGGGCGGGATTGATGGAGGCCAATTCGATGCGCTTGGCGCTCAGGCGGACCAGTTGCTTGACCATGACCTCGCCCTCGAGGGTGCGGACCACCACGCGGTCACCGCGGCGCACGCTGGCGGCCGGCGAGACGATGACCACATCGCCGTCACGGTAGAGCGGTTCCATGGAATCGCCGCTGACCTCCAGGGCGTAGGCATGGGAATCGCCGATCTCGGGGAAGGGGATCTCGTCCCAGCCACCACCCACGGGATAGCCGGCATCGTCGAAGAAGCCGCGGTCGCCGGCCTGGGCGAAGCCGACCAGGGGAATGGTGCTGGCCAGGTGCTGGGCCTGGAGGGGGGCCTCGATATGTCCGACGAAGGCGGACATGGTGGCGCCGGTGGCTTCCAGAACCTTGGCTACGCTTTCGGTGGAGGGCCAGCGCGGCTTGCCCTCGCGGGTGATGCGTTTGCTTTTATTGAAGGTCGTGGGGTCAAGCCCCGCCTTCCGAGCCAGCGCCGACGCGGTCAGCCCGTGGTCACGGGCCAGCGCGTCAATGGCGGCCCAGATGTCGGCATGCTTCAGCATGGGAAGATGGTCCCGCAATTCGTTTTCTTTCGCACCAGGAAGATATACCTTTCATTTGACTATCATCCGCCACCCCCGCATATATGTTCAGTATCTGTTCCTATCAGTGGAGGGTGACAATGGCCGGACAGCGAAATCTAGGGCGAACAAGCGAGGGGCGGACGGGCGTGCCATTTGCGACCACGGCGGATGCCGTCGTCTGGTATATACAATGTCAGAGTGCCAGGGATGGCGGCGCGCGCTTCACGTCAGGACTCGGGCAAGTGCCCCGGCCTTGTGCCCCTGACGATATTGCCCGCGAGGTTCTGCGCCTGCATCGCCGCAAGATTCTGCGTTTGTCACATTTGCGGATCATGGGCCGTCTTGGGCGTCTTGACTCGACGCAGATTCCTTGTCCCCACGAGATCGATCTGTGGAACGAGGCCCTTGACCGGCTGAGCACGCCGCTGCGGACCAAGGGCATCGTCGAATGAGCGGCGAAGAGATGCCGAGGGCTTTGGTGGTGTTTTCCGGCAAGGCGGAATTGGCATGGCTGCGCCTTTTGCGCCGGGGATTCCGTCATTGCTTCGTGGTGGTGGAGACCCAGGCGGGCTGGCTCTGCCTCAACCCCCTGGCGCACCGGACCGCCTTGGATCTCTGGCCATTGGCGCTGGAGTTCGACGTGGCCGGCTGGTTAAGGGATCAGGGCCTGATCGTGGTGGAGGCGCGGCTGATCCAGCCGCCCCGGCGGCAGGCGCCGGTGTCGCTCTATTCCTGTGTCGAAGCGGTGAAGCGGGTGCTGGGGATTCATGCGGCTTGGGTCGTCACGCCGTGGCAATTGTACCGCTATCTCACGAATGCGGAAAATAATCCTTGATATGCCGCCCTCAATAGGTTAAATATCCCCTATCAACACCACAGCTACGCCCGCGCCGCGCCTCTTCCCGAGGTGAGCCCCGCCGCATGAAGTGTTGAGAACAAAACATGATCTTTTAGCCAAGGAGACCCTCCATGGGTGGATTTTTTGCCCCCGATCCGCCGGCCACGCCGGCTCCCATCGTCCTGCCGCCGGTGGTCAATCCCGATGCCGCCGCGGCTCAGGAACGCCTGGACGCCATCGAACGCAATCGCCGCGGCCTGCTCGGCACCATTGCCACCTCGGAAAACGGGGTGCTGCAAACCCAGGCCAGCGTTCCCGTCGGCAAGACCCTTTTGGGAGAGTGATCATGCCCCAGATTCCAGCCGATCCCGACGAGCAGATGGCTCGTGGCGAGGCCTTGCTCGGGCCTGATGGTGATGATTCCGGCCAATTGCTGCGGCGTTACCGCAAGGCCAAGGAGCGCCGTTCCGTCTGGGAATCCCATTGGCAGGAATGTTACGACTACGCCCTGCCGCTGCGTGACGGCATGTTCCATGGCGCCACGCCCGGCGAGCGCAAGGCCGACCGGCTGTTCGACGGCACCGCCCCCGATTGCGTCGATCAGTTGGCCGCCAGCCTGCTGGCCGAATTGACTCCGCCCTGGGCGCAATGGTTCGGCCTGACCGCCTCGGACCAATTGCCCGCTGAGGAGCGCGACCAGGCCGCCCCGCTGCTGGAACGTGTCGGCGCGGTACTGCAATCACATTTCGATCGCTCCAATTTCGCCATCGAAATGCATCAATGCTACCTGGACGTGGTTACCGGCGGCACCGCCTCGCTGTTGTTCGAGGAAGCGGCACCGGGCGAGGCCTCGGCCTTTCGCTTCACCTCGGTGCCCTTGGGACAGGTGGTGCTGGAGGAGGGGCCGAGCGGCCGTCTCGATGTCAGTTTCCGCCGCTCCGAGATGAGCGTGGCGGCCCTGCGGCTGCGGTTTCCCCGCGCCCAATTGCCGGAGGATCTGCTGTGCTCCGCCGCCGAAGACCCCGACCTCAAGGTGGGGGTGGTCGAGGCGGTGGTGCCGGCGCGACAGGGCTATTCCTACGCGGCCATTCTCGAGGATGACGGGAACGACACTATCCTGGCGCGCGGCCAGTTCGCGGTCAGTCCGTTCCTGAATTTCCGCTGGCTGAAGGCGCCGGGCGAGGTCTATGGCCGTTCTCCGGTGATGAAGGCCCTGCCCGACATCAAGACCGCCAACAAGGTGGTGGAACTGGTGCTGAAGAACGCGACCATCGCCGTCACCGGAATCTGGCAGGCCGATGACGACGGTGTGCTCAACCCCGCCAACATCAAGCTGGTTCCCGGAACCATCATCCCCAAGGCGGTGGGCTCGGCCGGCCTGCAGCCGCTGACGGCGCCGGGGCGGTTCGATACCTCGCAACTGGTGCTGGACGACCTGCGCGGCCGTATCCGCCATGCCCTGCTGGGCGATCGGCTGAGTCAAGGCGCCTCGCCGGCCCTGACCGCGACCGAGGTGCTGCAGCGAACCGACGACATGGCGCGATTGCTGGGGGCCACCTATGGCCGCCTGCAGAGCGAATTGCTGACCCCGCTGGTCCTGCGGGCCATCCATATCCTCCGGCGTCGGGGTGAGATTCCCGATCTGGTGGTGGATGGGCGAACCGTCGATCTGCAATACCGCTCGCCGCTTGCCCAGAACCAGGGGCGCCGTGACGCCCGCAACGTCCTGTCCTGGCTGGGCGCCATGTCCAGCCTGGGACCGGCGGCTCTGGGCTGTGTCGATGCCGAGGCGACGTCGCGCTGGTTGGGCCGTGCCTTCAACGTGCCCAGCGAATTGCTGCGTCCGGCCGGCAGCGATCCAGTGGCGGCCATGGAGGTTGATTCCAAGGCCTTGGCCCCTCTGATCAACCGCCTGGAACAGCCGGCCCAGCCCGCTCCGTCTTCCGTCGGCAAGGGGCACGCTCATGGTTCGGCCTGAGATGGGCTGGACCTGGTTCGATCCGCCCGAACGGAACGATACGGATCAGGCCGGACTCGTGCTGGCCCGCCAGGCGGCCCGGGTCTTCGCCTCCGCCGAGGGCGAGGCGTTACTGAAACATCTGAAGGAGATCACCCTCGATCGCTGTCTCGGCCCCGAGTCCGGCGATGCGGCGCTACGCCATCTGGAAGGCCAGCGTCATCTGGTCTTGCACCTTCTGTCCCTGGCCGCCCGTGGCCGGATCGGAAGCTGATCCTCAACCGATTCCATTCAAGGAGAACATCATGAATTCCGAAGCATCCCCCGCTTTCCCCGCCGACCAGACCCGCCCCGACAATGTCCCGGTCAAGTTCTGGGATCCGGCCAGCGGGCAGGTCCGCATCGAGGCCCTGTTGCGCGCCTATCGCGATCTGGAGCGGCGCTCCTCCGCCATGGCCAAGCCGGCGTCGGTTCCGGCCGACCCGGCCCTTTACCAGATCAATACCAGCCATCCCGCCCTGGCCAGCGATGCCGGGCTCAACCAGCGCCTGCACGAGGCGGGCTTTACCCAGGAGCAGGCCCAATTGCTCTATGACCTCGCCCATGAGCGGCTGTTGCCCATGATGGAACAGATGGCCGCCACCCAGGGCAAGGACGCGGAATTGCAGGCGCTGCGCCAGCATTTCGGCGGCGATGCCCGCTGGCAGGAAAGCGCGCGGCAGATCGCCGCCTGGGGCAAGGCCAATCTGCCGATTGACGCCTATCATCTGTTGGCCTCGTCCGCCGAAGGCGTCAAGACCATGCACCGCCTGATGGGGTCGGGCGAGCCGTCCCTGGGGGGGCTTCCCGCCGCCAAGGACGAAGCCCCCTCCGAGGAGCAACTGAAGAAGATGCTGAGTGATCCCCGCTACTGGAAGACCAAGGATCCGGCCTTCATCGCCAAGGTCACCGACGGCTTCCGCCGCCTTTACGGCGAGGATTGATTTTCGCCGATATCCGGCGGCCTTGCTTCGGCCGCATTTTCGGCGCAAAGTTTTTCCAATGATGCCCCAGAGAATCAGCCGGTCATCGTCGTCCGTGCTACGCACGCTTCTCAGCACACTTCGGCTTAATTCTGACGACCCCGGCGGGCTTGTACCTTCCGGGGTTTTTTGTGCCCTGTTGCCGCGGCGTTGAAGATTTTTACGAGGAAAAATGGTTCAGGGTTTCCGCCGTGAGAAGAGTGTGAAGGCCATGCTGCAGCAACATGGCTGCACATTCATCCAAATGATCTCCGAGTCAGAGGATTGGAAAACGGCCAATGGCCAGCCTTTCCAGTTAATGATGCCGCATGACGTTATTTATGCGGACGGTCAGGAACCAGAGGGTCTTTATGAGCCGGGCTATGTGGCCCGTCTGGAGGCTCTGGTCATCGAATTGAGCAAACCGCAGAGCAGCCAAAAGCCAGCCATCGGCACCCATCATTTTAGCGTTGGCACAAAGACCAAGGGCTCCTAGCGGTTCATGGCGGCGACGCCGCTACCGATTTCCAGGGCCGACAGCCAGTCGATGAAGCGCTTGACGTCGTCGCCCTTGAACACCAGCCCGTGCTGGGGCGCCAGCATGTCGATCTCCAGCTTGGAGACCTGGGCGCACCAGGCGTCGCGGGCGCGGGCCGAGCCCAGCCAGCGGCGATGGAAGCCGTCCATATACTGAGTATGCTGAGCGAAATCGGTGACGAACATGGAGCCTGTGGCCCGATCCGGCGGCACCAGGGCGGCGCCGATATCGCCTGAGAACAAGATGCGGGCTTTGGCGTCGTAGACGCTGAAATTGCCCGATGAGTGCAGGTAATGGGCCGGAATGAAGCGCAGCCGCACATCATGGGACAGGGAAATCTCCATGCCTTCGTCGGGGATGGTGGTGAAGACGGCGTCACGGTCGAAATGGGCGGTGAAGCCCGACCACATCCACGACAGATAGATCTTGATGTCGGGATTGCAGACGCGGCGCCATAAGGGCAGGGACGAGCCGATATCAGGATCCTGGTGCGACAGGAACAGGGCCTTGACCTCGTCCACCGGCACTTCCCGGGTCAGGGCCGCCAGCATGGCGGGGAACACCTCCATCCCGCCAGGATCCAGCAAGATGGCCGCATTGCCCGAACGGATCATATACTGATTGGTATCGATGACGTTGTCGGGCTTGTCCGGATCCTGGCCGAACATCTGCCAGCAATGGTCATCGTGGCGAAAGAGGGTGACGCACTTCATGGGCTTGCTCTCTTAGGCGATACGATTGAGGTCGTCGAGGGTGTCCAGGCCCATGCGGCGCAGAGCCTCGCCCTTTTCCGAGGCCCGCCTGACGGCGTCGGCGGCGTCGTCGATCATCAGGCGCAGATCATCCACATAGGTTCGCATGGTGTCCGAGACGGTGCGGAATTCCTTTTCGTGCACTCCGGCGGCGGCGGCCTCGATGGCGATGTTGGTGGCGATGGAATCCGATTGGCTGACCACTTCCTCCACGCCATGGGTGCGCCCCGCCAGATCGCGTACGACATTGGCCATCTCGTCCAGGGTCTCGACCAGAATGGTCATGACCTCCAGGAAGGCCCGGTTGACGGTGGCCCTGGCTCTCTCGTCATGGTCACCGTCGGCCACCAGCTGGCACGAGCGCTCGAACAGGCCCAATTGGGTCAGTGAGCGCAGGATGGTCGAGGAATGGGCGAAGGTCTGACCGCGCAGTTCGTGCATCTCGCCCTGAATCTGGGCCAGACGATTGACCAGTTCGCGCGTGTATTGGGTCAGGGAGCGGACGGCGCGGCCCTTGTCCCCCGCCCGGCCGGCGGCCAGTTCGGCGTTCAGGGACAGAATGCGCAAATTCTCGGCCAGCTCATCGAGCTCTCGGAAGGAATGAAAGGCGCGCCGGCAATCGATCAGCAGCCCATTGGCCCTGGACTCGATCCGGTCGGTGCGTTGCGTGCGGACCCGCCGCTCCGAAGAATGCTGTTCCATACCTCTCTATACCTAGTCGGAAGCCGGCATTTTCTTTTGATGATAGCGGCTTTTCCCCAAGGCAAAAGAGAGAAAGTTATCAGTGTTCAACTTCACTTGCACAGTTCAACCCCAGGGCGTTCGCAATCGGTCGCATTGACGCGAAACGACGGCACGCCTCAGTGACAGGAGATCAAGATGTCAGGTTTTGAAACTATTGTTCCCATGGTTTCGGCGGGAATGGGAATGGCGACGTCCATCGGCAGCGCCTACCAGGCCCAGAATGCCGCCAGCGCCCAGACCGAGGCCATCACCAGGCAGAACCAACTGATACTGCAGCGTCAGGCGCAGGAGGATCAGAACCAGCGAAATCTGCTGGAGCAGGCCGCCTCCACCCAGCGGGCGCGCATGGGAGCGCAAGGCATGGACGGCAATGGCGGTTCCGCCGACGCCATCCTGGCCGGGATGGCTGAAAATACCGCCAATAGCGTCGCCGCCGGCGACACCTCGGCCTTGCTCAAGCTCCGGCCGACCCCCAGTGGCGACAATCTGTTATCGGCGGCGGGCGGCATCGGCCGATCCGGGCTGTCGGTCTTCAGCAGCTTTTATGATGCCTTGGGATAAGATGCGAATGGGCGGGGAATCATCGATTCCCCGCCCAATCAAAGCGTTCAGGTGCGTCAGGCGGCCTGGCCCCGCTTCTTCAGCAATTCGAGGATTTCGGCGGCGGCCTTGGGAATGTTGGTGCCGGGGCCATAGACCGCCGCCACGCCCGCCTTGTACAGGAAGTCGTAATCCTGGGTGGGGATGACGCCGCCGGTCACCACCAGGATGTCGCCGGCGCCCTGGGCCTTCAACTCGCCGATCAGCGCGGGAACCAGGGTCTTGTGCCCGGCGGCCAGGCTGGAGGCGGCGACGATGTGCACGTCGTTCTCGACCGCCTGGCGGGCAGCCTCTTCCGGGGTCTGGAACAGCGGGCCGATATCCACGTCGAAGCCGAGATCGGCGAAGGCGGTGGCGATGACCTTGGCGCCGCGATCATGGCCGTCCTGGCCCATCTTGCAGACCAGCATGCGCGGGCGGCGGCCTTCGGTCTTGGCGAAGGCCTCGATGTCGGCCTTGAGCTTGGCGAAGCCCGCGTCATCCTTGTAGACGCCGCCATAGACGCCGGAAATGGTGCGGTTGACGGCGCGATGGCGGGTGAAGGAGCTTTCCAGGGCGTCGGAAATCTCGCCGACGGTGGCGCGAGCCCTGGTGGCGTTGACCGCCAGCTCCAGCAGGTTGCCCTCGCCGGATTCACCGGCCTTGGCCAGGGCGGCCAGGGCGGCCTCCACCTTGGCCTTGTCGCGGGTGGCCTTGATCTGATTCAGGCGGGCGATCTGGGAATCCCGCACCTTGGCGTTGTCCACGTCGAGGATCTCGATGGGGGTTTCCTCGGCGGGCTGGTACTTGTTGACGCCGACCACCACTTCCTCGCCCCGGTCGATACGCGCCTGACGCCGTGCGGCGGCTTCCTCGATCTTCATCTTGGGCATGCCGGATTCCACGGCCTTGGTCATACCGCCCAGCTCCTCCACTTCCTGGATCAGCTTCCAGGCTTCCTCGGCCAGGGCGTTGGTCAGGCTTTCGACGTAATAGGAACCGGCCAGAGGATCGACCACATGGGGAATGCCGGTCTCTTCCTGGATGATCAGCTGGGTGTTGCGCGCGATGCGGGCCGAGAACGGGGTGGGCAGGGCAATGGCCTCGTCCAGCGCGTTGGTGTGCAGCGACTGGGTACCGCCCAGCACCGCCGCCATGGCCTCGATGGTGGTGCGCACGACGTTGTTGTAGGCGTCCTTCTCGGTGAGGCTCACGCCCGCGGTCTGGCAGTGGGTGCGCAGCGCCATGGACGACGCCTTCTGGGGATCGAACTGCTTGA
>JACQAD010000217.1 GCA_016195125.1 Magnetospirillum sp. | reverse complement strand
GGTGTTGCGCTGGGCCAGGGCGATCGTCGAGGAGCCGCCGGCCAGAGCCGGATCCTCGCGGGTTTCCTGGGTGCGCGAGGGGCTGCGCCGCTCCAGTGCCTGTTCGGCGCTTTCATCTTCGTTAAAGCGCAGCTGCACATGGGCCAGGACCGAGGTGACGCGCTCGCGCAGGTCCAGCAGCATCTGCTCGAACAGGTTGAAGGCCTCGCGCTTGTATTCGTTCAGCGGGTCGCGCTGGGCGTAGGCGCGGAGCGAGATGCCCTGGCGCAGGTGATCCAGCTGCAGCAGGTGGTCCTTCCAGGCCTGATCGAGAATCTGCAGCAACAGGCTCTTTTCCACCATGCGCATGGTGTCGGGGCCGTATTCGGCCACCTTGGAGGCGGCCTTGCGATCGGCGAAGTCGGTGACGCGGTGCAGGATTTCCTGGTCGGCGATGCCCTCTTCCTTGGCCCACTCGACCACGGGCAGGTCCAGATTGAAGACGCGCAGCACCTCCTCGTGGAGGGCGGCGGTGTCCCACTGGTCGGCATAGGCGCGCTCGGGGATGCAGCGGCCGACCATTTCGGCGATGACCTCGTGGCGGAAGGCGACGATTTCTTCCGAGACATCCTCGGCGGCCATCAGATCCTTGCGCTGCTCGTAGACCACCTTGCGCTGGTCGTTCATGACGTCGTCGAACTTGAGCAGATTCTTGCGGATGTCGAAGTTGCGGGCCTCGACCTTCTGCTGCGCCTTTTCCAGGGCCTTGTTGATCCAGGGATGGACGATGGCCTCGCCCTCCTGCAGGCCCAGCTTCTTCAGCATGCCGTCCATGCGCTGCGAGCCGAAAATACGCATCAGATCGTCTTCCAGGGACAGGAAGAACTTGGACGCGCCGGGGTCGCCCTGACGGCCCGAGCGGCCGCGCAGCTGGTTGTCGATGCGGCGGCTTTCATGGCGTTCGGAGCCGACCACATAGAGGCCGCCGGATTCGCGAACCTTCTGCTTGTTGACCTCGATCTCGGCCTTGAGGCCGTCGATGCGCCTGGCGCGCTCGGCCTCGTCCTTGATTTCGGCCAGTTCCATGCGGATGCGCATGTCCAGATTGCCGCCCAGCTGGATGTCGGTGCCGCGGCCGGCCATGTTGGTGGCGATGGTCACGCCTCCGGGCACGCCGGCCTGGGCGACGATATAGGCTTCCTGCTCGTGATAGCGGGCGTTCAGAACCTGATGGGGGATCTTCTTTTTCTTGAGCATGTCGGCCAGCAGCTCGGACTTCTCGATGGAGGTGGTGCCCACCAGCACCGGCTGCATGCGGCCCCGGCATTCCTCGATCAGGGTGACGATGGCCTGATACTTCTCCGCCGCCGTGCGATAGACCTCGTCGTCGGCATCCTTGCGGGTGACCGGCAGGTTGGTGGGAATCTCCACCACTTCCAGATTATAGATCTCGGCGAATTCGCCGGCCTCGGTCATGGCGGTGCCGGTCATGCCGGCCAGCTTGGGGTAGAGGCGGAAATAATTCTGGAAGGTGATCGAGGCCAGGGTCTGGTTCTCGTTCTGGATGGTGACGGCTTCCTTGGCTTCCAGGGCCTGATGCAGGCCCTCGGAGAAGCGGCGGCCCTCCATCATGCGGCCGGTGAACTCGTCGATAAGGACGACCTTGTCGTTCTTGACAATGTAATCCACGTCGCGGGCGAACAGCTTGTGCGCCCGCAACGCCTGATTGACGTGGTGGACCAGGGAGACGTTGCCCACGTCGTAGAGGGCGCCCTTCATCAGGCCGGCGGCCTGGAGCATCTCTTCCACATGCTCGGTACCGCGATCGGTGAGAGTCACCGCCCGCATCTTCTCGTCCTTCTCGAAATCCTCGGCGACGAGGGCGGGCATGATCTTGTCGACCAGGCGGTACAGCTCGGAATTGTCCTCGGTGGGGCCGGAGATGATCAGGGGCGTACGCGCCTCGTCCACCAGGATGGAATCCACCTCGTCGACGATGGCGTAGTTGAAGGGCCGGTGGCACATCTCTTCCAGCCGGAACTTCATGTTGTCGCGCAGATAGTCGAAGCCCAACTCGTTGTTGGTGGCGTAGGTCACGTCGCAGGCATAGGCCTGCTGGCGCTCCAGATCATCGAGCCCGTGGACGATGACGCCGACGGTAAGGCCGAGGAAGCGGTAGACCTGGCCCATCCATTCGGAATCACGCTTGGCCAGGTAGTCGTTGACGGTGACCACGTGCACGCCCTTGGCCGAAAGCGCGTTGAGATAGACGGCCAGGGTGGCGACTCGGTAAGCTTTTCGAACGCCGGTTCAAGGGCGTTGATCGCCTCCACATGCTTCCTGAGCGGCTTGATAACACGGTCGTTGGCGGTTCCGAAGATCCGCCTTGCAAGGGCGCCGAACATGAAGCTTCCTCAAGAAGAGTGGCCGGGCCCCGGGCGGGGCCTTTTGCGACCGGCAAGAGATAGAGGCCAGCCCGCCATCTGTCAATGTCGCGGGCCGTATAGAGATATGAAGAATGCCGGTATCAGGCGATCCGACGCAGGGATTGCGCCATCTCCTCCAGCAGATCCAGCACCTCGTGCGAGGCCTCGTTGAGGCGGTCCACCTCGGCCAGGGCCTCGGTAACCTCGCCGCGGCTGAAGAAATCCAGGGCCTTCTTGCCGTGGGCGTGGACGCGCTGGTGGGGGTCCATCAGGCGGCCATAGGCGGGAAGGCTGGTCAGGCGATCGTCCTTGAGGGTGTCGTACCATTTGCCCAGGCGGCAGGTGTGATGGTCGGCCAGCTGGTTCGCCGTCAGATCGTTGCGGCCCATGATGCGGTCGATGATGGAGCGCTTGAAGCGGATATGGTCGTTCTTGGCCACCTGCAGCATGGTCTCGGGAGTGCCCAGCTTGGCGAAATCCTCGGCCCGGCGGTCCAGCACCTGGGCCGATTCGGTCATGGCGTGCAGAACCTGGGCGATCTCCTCCAGATTGTGGTTGGCCAGGGTGGCGATTTCGCCGGTGGCCTGGGAGACCTCGGTGGCGGCGGAATTCTGCTGGCTGAGGATGGCGGCGATGTCGTGCATGCGCTGGGTGACGCCGTCGATGCGGCCGGCGATGGCATCCAATCCGCCGGTAACCTGGCCCACCGCGCTCATGCCCTCGTGGGCGGCGGCGCGCGAGCGGTCCATGGACTGACGGGCGCCGTCCATGTCGGCCACCAACCCCTCGATGCGGGAGCGGATATCCACCGTGGCCTTGGCGGTCTGGTTGGCGAGATTCTTGACCTCGCCCGCCACCACGGCAAAGCCCTTGCCGGCCTCGCCGGCGCGGGCGGCCTCGATGGTGGCGTTGAGCGCCAGCAGGTTGGTCTGGCCGGCGATGGCTTCGATCTGGTCGATGATGGCGGCGATCTGGTCCGAGGCGTTGGACAGCGCCTCGATCTTGGCGCCCACATCGGTGACCGATTCCAGCAACCCGTCCATGGCATTGCGGGCGGTGCCGGTGGCGGCGACGCCGTCCTTGGCGGCGGTCTCGGCGTCCGAGGCCTCGGATGCGGCGATCTCGGAGGATTGGGAGATGGTGTGGACCGAGGCTACCAATTCCTCGATGGCGCTGGCGATGGACTGGCTTTGCTCGGAAGCGCGGCGCACCGAGCCCATCATCTTGGCCAGGACCACGCCGGCCTCGTTGCTCTGCATGGCGGCCTCGACGATGCCTTCCAATTGCATCTGCATGCCGTCGGAGAGGCTTTTCTGCCCCGCCTCCAATTCGGCCATGCTTCGCAAATGGGCGGCCTCCAGTTCGGCGGTGCGGCGGACCTCGGTCTGGACCACCTCGACGGCACGGGCCATGTGGCCGATCTCGTCGTCGCGCTCGAGGCCGTGAATATCCACGTCGAACTCGCGTCTGGCGATGCGGTCCATGGCGGCGCTCATGGCCAGGACCGGGCGGGTGATGGAGCGGGCCAGAAAGGCACCCAGCACCATGGCAACAATGGCCGCGCCGATGACCAGACTCCACATCACCTGCCGCACGTTGGCGAGCTGGGTGGCGTAGAGGGAGGCATCCATGGCGATCTCGGCCACGCCCAGGGGCTTGCCGCCGTAATCCTTGACGGCGCGGCCCAGCACGGCCAGGCGGCCGCCCTTGCCGTCCTCGATCGCCTTGATCACGTCCTGGCCGCCCAGGGCGGCGGCGATCTCGGCCTGGGACAGATTGGAGGATTGCAGGGTGCTGGCGAAAGGCTTGAACTCGTCCTTGGCCTTGAGGTGCAAGGCGACATCGACGCCGAACGACTTCTTGAAATCGGCGAAGAAGGGCTGGCCGAAGCTCATGCCGAATTCCACCGAGCCCACATGCCTGCCCTCGTCGAACAGGGGCATCAGGCCGCGCACGCCCAGGCCGGCGACGCCGAATTCCAAGCCGTGGGTGGGCTTCTGGGTGGCGTTGGTCTGGACCACGGTCTGGCGGATCGCCGACAGGTCGTCACCGAACTTGGCGGGCGAGTGAACGCGCAGGAACGAGGTGGCGGGCGGAGTGTGGAACTGGAACTGTTCGATGCCGAAGGGGGCGGAGATGGCCTTGAAGGCGGGAACCATCTGCGCCGCCAGGAGGTCGCGCTGGCCGCTGGCCACCAGATGGGGCACGCCGGGCAGATTGGCCACCAGCGCCGCCAGGGAGCGGGCCTGGTCGGCGGAGCCGGCGATGGAATCGGCCAATTGGTCGAAACGGCCCATCAGCTCGCGATGCTCGGCCTGCTCGATCAGCGAGACGGCGTGGCGATTGCTGAACCAGCCCATGGTCGCGGCGGTTCCCACGGACATGGCCACCAGGGCGGCCCCGAAGCGGACGGCAATTCCAAAAGCCATAGATATTCTCTCCCCCCGCCGGTTTCGGGTCGTCACGGCTCGACGTTCGGCGTCACGCAGAACCATGCCCGGTCATGCACGCGCAGATCCGCGCACCGCCATGGCTCGTCCCGATACGGGCCATGAGCCGGTGCGATCCGGCCGTAAAGATTGATACTTCGCCGCGCCATTCCCCAAAGCGAGCGCATCAAGGATTAAAGCTATCTTTTATAATATTAGCAATAATCAATTATATCCGAGCTGGCGCCCCGCGTACGCCCCCTCTTGGGGCCGGGCGGATGCTGGGGTATAAGGGGCGGAAATCCACCCCAAGGCCCCTTGGCGGAACTGGTAGACGCAAGCGACTTAAAACCTGGGAAATTCACGCAACTATTTGAATATAAATAATTTTTATATTTACACTCATTTGTAAATTTATATTTTTACAGCGATTTCCGACGAAATTGATCGTGGGCTTGGCGCAAGCGATTGACAGTCAAATGTGTCTCCCAAATATTCTCGTGAATCGGTATATCTAAAATATCAAGTTAGCGGACGTGGTGAAATTGGTAGACACAAGAGACTTGGCGATTCGTTGAGTGCCTCGCTGGAAACGGCGGGAGTAGAACTGCCCAAATTCGGGGAAACCTTATCGGCACAGCCAGTGGCAATCCCGAGCCAAGCCCCGTAAGGGGAAGGTGTAGAGACTAGACGGGCAGCACCTAAGGCATTTTGCTACGGTGAAGGGATAGTCCAGACCACAAACACCAATTGGTGGCGGCGAAAGCCGTAGTTGGTACGAAAATCTCTCGGGCTATGCCCGTGCGGGTTCGAGCCCCGCCGTCCGCACCATAAAACTTAAAACGGCAAAGAACTCTAGAATTGCATGGAATGAGTGATTCCCTTAGATTTCTCGCTCTGATTGACAGAACCTGTCTCTTGCGAGGAATGGATGGCAGATGCAATTCAGCACCGCATCGTATTGCGGTATGACGGCAGGCGCTTCGCTACAGGTCAAATGGACGCTTATGAGGCCGCCGGC
>JACQAD010000141.1 GCA_016195125.1 Magnetospirillum sp. | reverse complement strand
GGCCGATGCCGACCTTGATGGGCTTCCAGCCGCGGGCGATGAAGTCCTCCTTGAGGTCTTCCATGCGCTTGACCATGCCCAGAGCGGCCTGGACGGCGTGCTTGGCGTGGTCGGGATCGTGCAGCGGCGCCCCCCAGAAAGCCATGATGGCGTCACCCATATACTTGTCGATGGTGCCGCGATTGTCGTGGATGACATGGGTCATGGGGCTGAGGAAAGCGTTCATCAGCACCGTCAGTTCCTGCGGCGCCAGCCCCTCGGAGATGGTGGTGAAGCCTCGCACATCTGAGAACAGAACGGTCATCTCGCGGGATTCGCCGCCTACCGTGACCTGCTGGCCGCTCTTGTTCATCTCGGCCACCAGTTCCGGCGGGATGTATTGGCCGAAGGTCTTGGCGATCTGCTGCTTCTGATTGCGCTCGATCAGGTATTGGCGGAACTCCACCAGCAGATAGCTGAGGATCAGGGCCATCACCGCATAGGACATGGACAGAACGATGCCGTTATTCACATAAAGCGAGGTCGCCAGGATCATGAATCCGCTCACCAGCGCCATCACGAACAGGCCGCGCAGCAAGGGGCGGGTCAGAAACAGCGACAGCAGCACCATGGCGATCATCAGCACCACCACCGGCACCGAATCCATCATCGGGCTGGCGCCACGCAATGGCGCGCCCTTGAGGATGGCACTGATGCAATCGGCGATGATCTCCACCCCGTAGACCATGCCCACCGGAGTGTCGAACCAGTCGTGGGAGACTTCGGAGGTGTCGCCCACCACCACGATCTTGTCCTTGACCCAAAATTCCAGCTCGGCTCGCTCGTTCTCGTCCAATTGCGAGATATCGAGGAATTCCAGGGCGCTCACCCCGGCCGACTGGCTGAGAAAGCGGTTGCCGGTGGGCAGGGCGGGAAAGTCGATATAAAGGCGGTCGCCGTGATCCAGCGGCACCCGCAAATCACCCAGCACCAAGTTGTGCCCATCCAGCTTGGGCTCGACGCCCAGGAACAGGGACGCGGCCTTCACGGCAAAGGGCCAGCCCCCCTTTTCCGCCGTCATCTCAGGATAGACCTTGAGACGCGATAAGGTGGTCACCAGCTTGGAATTGGATTGGATGTTCGTATAGGCGCTGGCCGATGCCTGATCGAGAAGCTCGGTCGGATAGTTGATCTTGATGAACTTGCCGTCGCGGAACTCCCCCTGGGCGACCAGGACCGTATTGCCGGCTTCGCTCAGCGACTTGGCCAGGGCCGGATCCTCGTTATACGAACTGGGGAAGTCCATCAGCATATCGACGGCGATGACCTTGGCCCCCAGGGCCTTCAGATTGGCCACGATGGCGCCGATATCGGTGCGACGCAGAGGAAAGCTTTTGTAGGATTTGAAGAAGGGCTCGTCGGTGTTGACCAGCACCACGTCCGAGGAAATCGCCATCTTCTTGGCATCGCCATAGGCCAGCCGCAATTGATGGCGGAAAGACAGGGTCTGGTCCTCAAGCAGGGCGAACCACTCGAAATGCTGAGCGGGCAAGACAATCAGAAAAAGAATAAGGGTGACGAGAATATCGTATCGCTTCGATATGCCGCTCATGGCGCTCCCCAAAGTAAAAGGGCGCCCACTCGCTGAAGTGGGCGCCCTGTCAGGTTAGTTGGCGTTGAGCTTGTCGTTGTAGACCAACGCTTCCTTTTGCTTCAGCTCGACCAGCTTCAGCTCGTTGTAGGCGCGGATCAACAACGGACGCATCTCGTTGTCATCCTTGTTCTCGTCGAAGTACTTGCGGTACAGGTCCATGGCCGCCACGGTCACGCCTTTCTCGTCCAGCAGATTGGCTACCGAGAAATCGTCCTTGGCATTGATGGCGTGGATCTTGCCGATGGAATCGGCCAGGGCCTTGTCCTCGGCCGCCGACAACCAGATGATCCCGCCTTCCTTGTCGGCCTCGGCCACCTTCTGGCCGTTATCCATCACCGCCACGGTGAAGCTGTGCTTACCGGGGCTGAGTTCAGGAACCTTGAAGCGGACGAGGTCGCCGTCGGAGCCGGCCACGTTGTGGGCAGTGCCGTCGATGGTCAGCACGAAGGAGTGCTGCTTGCCGAAGCTCTGCCAGGCCAGTTCCGGATAGGTGGCGGACAGGCTGATCTGCTGTACGACGCGCAGCTTGATCGAGCTTTCCTTGCTGACGCCGCGGCGCACGGTGGTATACCGCTGGGCCTCGGCGAAGCGGTTGCCTAGACCGGCGACCAGATCACCCGACGCCGCTTCCGGGGCGGACAGCTTGCCGCTGACCAGCTTGAGAGCGGTGCCGGCCACTTCCACCTGGGAATTGGCGGAGATGGTCTGCGCCATGTTGCTGGCCTGATCGACCAGCTTGCCCGAGCCGTCGGCTCCGGTGCGGATCATGTCGCCGGCGAACAGATATTTATTGCGGTTGACCGGCTTCCAGGCCGTGCCGTCACGGCTGTGCTCGACAGTGCCGCTAACCTGCATGAGCAGAGAAATGGGCGGATCGGCAGCCAAGGCCCCGGACGGCATCTGGGTCACCAGCAGCCCCACCGCGAAAATCAAGGCAGCTAAAACTTTGCTCTTCATCGTGGCCTCCTTAGCCGATTCCTAGGAGTTTAACACAGAAGCGGCATCGCCATAATCGGGCGGGCACATTAGCCCGCGAACAATCACGATTGCCGCCTCCTCCTTATGAATCGACCCCTATTTTCCCGTTACCGTCACCAGCCGCCCATTCCCCTGGGGTCGATGATCGTTCCAATGTTCGCTATCCGAAGTATAGACCGTTTGGATCAATGAGCCGAGATCATTCTGAACCGTCTCTCGTCATCCATGGCTCCCGCCAGCATGGTCGGGGGCAGAACCAGACAGCGCTCCTCCCCCGCCTTCGCCCGTTCGGCCAGACAGGTGTCGACGGCCCGGCGCTCGGAGAGCCCGACAATCAATCCCCGGTAGCGCAGCAGGCCGTCGCGGGGCTTGACCACGATCATGGTGGAGCCCCCGCCCAGCCGGGCCTTCAATTGCCGATGGACCTTGGCAAGCTCCTGCCCCACCCGCCCCCGGTCGCGCCCGAAGGAAACTTCCAGCGCCCAACCAGCCGGGAGCGGGCGCCGCGTCCCCAACACCGCCCCCATGCCGCCGCTGCGTCCGCCACAGGCGATGCCCGACAGGTCGGGCGGGGCGCCGGCCCCATTGCCGAGCAGGGCGAGCATTCGCCCCGGCGCAGGAGGGGCCGACGATAAGGCCCGGTCCATGACCTGACGCATGGTCGATAGCCGCTCCGCCGATGACCCCGCCCCCATGACCACCGCCACGGCCCGGCGCTCGCCGCGATGGGCGACGGCCACCAGATTGTAGCCGGCGGGGCAGGTAAAGCCGGTCTTCATGCCCTCGGCCCCCGCATAGGCGCCGAGAAATCCGTTGACGGTGGGCAGAACCTGGCCTTTCCAGGGAAGGTCGCGACTGGAAAAAAGGGAGCGGAACCGGGGAAAGTCCCGCTGCAGGGCCATGGCCAGCACCGCCATGTCCCGAGGCGTGGTGACATGGCCGGCGGCGGTCATGCCGGTCGCGTTGCGAAAGGCGCTTGACCCCATTCCCAGGCGCCGCGCCTCCTCGGTCATACGGCTTGCGAAGGCCGATTCGGTCCCGCCCACATGCTCGGCCACCGCCACCGCCGCATCATTGGCCGAACGCACGATCATGGCCCGCAACGCCTGCCCCAAGGTGATCCGGTCGCCGCGCCGCAGGCCAAGGGTCGCGCCGCCCTGGGCGGCGGCGGCATCGGACACGCTCAGTTGATCCTCCAGGCCGACCTTGCCGGATTCGATCGCGGCAAAGGCCACATAGGCGGTCATCATCTTGGTCAGCGAGGCCGGGTGGTGGGGGGCGCCCCCCTCCTTATCGGCTAGAATCACGCCACTGACCATGTCCACGGCCAGCACCGCCGGGGATGTCTCCGCCTGCCCGGCCGACGGCCAGACCGCCGGCAACAATGCCAGAGCCATGCGAAGGACCGCTACGGCCCCATATCCCAACCTTGTTCCCATACCCTCAACATCGCCTTCCCGAACCCGTCCCGCAAGCCCCAAGGCGACGGCATTAACCAGCGCGAAACATTGGAATGCCACAATGAATCACGTACAAGCTTCACTCCATACGAATTTCAGGGTTAAGTGAAGCAGGCGAAGGGGAAGTCATCGCCTCGCAAGTGGGATGGGTAGCGACTTGGACAATGGGGCTCCATTCGGCGACGGCAACGGTTTCGACCGGCCAGGGCCAGGATTTTTCAGGCAGTTCGTTCGCCTGGCCGGACCCTATTGGCAATCGGGCGAGAAGTGGAAGGTGCGCGGCCTCGTCGGCCTGCTGCTGGCCCTGACCGTCGCCCAGGTGGTCATCCCCATCCTGATCAATCTGTGGAGTGCCGATCTGTTCGACGCCCTCGAGCAGAAAAGCATGGACCGCTTCTTCGTGCAGATCGGCGAGATCTGCCTGATCCTGCTGGCCTCCATGACCGTCACCACCACCCATCTCAGGGTCAAGCGGGCCATCCAGCTGGGCTGGCGGCGCTGGCTGACCCGGCGCCTTCAGGACAACTGGATGGCCATGGGCCATCATTACCAGCTGATGCATATGCCTGGTGACCACGATAATCCCGACGGGCGCATCGCCGAGGATATCCGCAACACCACCGAGGCCGCCCTCGACCTGATGCATTCCCTGTTCTATTGCGCCCTGCTGCTGGCCAGCTTCGTGCAAATCCTTTGGTCGCTGTCGGGCGATCTGTTGGTGACCATCGCCGATACGGATTTTTCCATTCCCGGCCACATGGTCTGGGTCGCGCTGATCTACGCCTCGGCCGCCTCGTTCCTTGCCCTATGGGTCGGCCGGCCGCTGATCCACGCCACCGACCGCCGCCAGACCGCCGAGGCCAATTTCCGATTCGGCCTGGTCCGGGCGCGGGAGAATTCCGAAGCCATCGCCCTGCTTCATGGCGAGGTGGGCGAGCGCCGTCGCTTTTCCGAGCTGTTCCGCGGCATCGAAGGCGCCTGGAACCGCCAGACCAACGGATTGGTGCGGCTGTTCCTGTTCACTTCGGGCTACGCGGTGTTTTCCACCGCCTTTCCCATCCTGATCGCGGCGCCACGCTACATCGCCGGGGTGATCTCCCTGGGCCAGCTGATGCAGACCGCCCAGGCCTTCCAGCAATTGTCCCAGGCCCTGTCCTGGCCGGTCGACAACCTGCAGAGGGTGGCCGAGTGGCGGGCCTCGGTGGAACGTGTCCTGGCCCTGCATGAAGCGTTGCAGGCCCTGAAGGACGACGCCTCGCGCCCCGACGCCCACACCGTAATCGTCCAGAAGTCCGCCATCCCGACCTTGTGCTTCCATGGCCTGACCATCGCCAATGCCGATGGCGCCGTTGTCATCGACGGCTTCAGCGCCGAAATCGTCGGCGGCGAGCATGTGCTGATCGGCGGCGACCCCGGCGCGGCGGTCAAGCTGTTCAAGGTGGTCGCCGGATTGTGGCCGTGGGGCAAGGGCACCGTCGACCTGCCCTGCGACGCCCATATCTTTTTCATGCCGCAGCGCCCTTATATGCCTATCGGCACGCTGCGCGGCGTCCTCACCTATCCGTCGGCCATGGAATGCTTCCCCGAACATCAGCTGGAGGCGTCGCTGGAGCAGGTGGGGCTGGGCCATCTCCTGTCCCGTATCGACGACACCGCCATCTGGGAGCAGAATCTTACCGCCGGCGAGCAGCAGCGCCTGGGCTTCGCACGGCTCTTGCTGCATCGGCCCAAATGGGTGTTTCTGCAGGAAGCCACCGATGCCCTCGACCCCGACGGCGAACGCCGCCTGATGCAGCTGCTGATCGACGAGTTCCCCACCGCGACCATCATCACCGTCGGATTCCACGCCGAATTGGAGCAGTACCATCAGCGCAAGCTGACCCTCAGCCCCAATGCCGACGGCTTGATCCTGGTCCGTGAAAGCCGCAAGGACTGGAACCAGCCCAAACGCGGCATGAACTGGGGCGGCCGCCTGTTCGGCACCCTGCTGCGCCGGGGCGAGCGGCGCGCCATGGCCGATGGCCTCACCAAGCGCGGCGACAAGCGTCGTTAAAGGGTCCGTGCCGTTTTAAGCTTCGCCTTGAAGCGGGAATCGGCCTTGATGGCGGCTTCCCGTCGCAGGGCGTCACCATGGCCAAGCGGCCCCTCGGTGTGGATCAGCCGCCAGGGGCCTCGCCCTCGGGTGAACTTGGCCCCCTCCCCGGCATTGTGGCGTGCCAGACGGTCGGCCACATCAAGGGCGATGCCGGTATAGGAGATGCCCGCCCCATTGAGCAGGACGTAGACGAACCAGTCCTTCATCGTTCCCAGATCAGTTTGAGGCCCAGGGCGACGAAGACTGCGCCGGCCAGACGGTCCAGCCATAGGCCCGTCCCGCCATGACGCCCCAGCCACCGGCCCAGCCCACCCGCGAACCAGCCGATAGCGCCGAACAGGACGCAGGCCTGCAGGGTGAACAGCAGCCCCAACTGAGCCATCTGCCCCCCCGCCGCCCCTTTATCCCCATCCACGAATTGGGGCAGGAAGGCCAGAAAGAACAAGATCACCTTGGGATTGACCGCATTGGCCACCAGGCCGCGCCGGAACAATTGGCCGAGGGCCTCGTTCCCACCGGCATTCTTCAGACTGACCCCTCCCCCGGAGCGCAGCGCCCCCCAGCCCAGCCATAGCAGATAGCCGCCGCCCAGCAGCTTCAGGCCGGCAAATAATGGGGGGGAGGCGACGAGGATGGCGCTGACCCCCAGGGACGCCAGAATCGTATGGCTGAGACAGCCCAGGGCGCAGCCGAGACCGAAGGCCATGCCTTGGCGTCTCCCCCGCGACAGGCCGAGACTGAGAATCATCAGGTTATCCGGCCCCGGCGACAGGGTGATCAGCATCGCCGCCGCCAGAAAGCCAAGGGCCTGCATCAGGTCGATCATGAGTCCAGATTGCCTTAAAGCTCTCGCAGGCGAAAGCGCTGGATCTTGCCGGTTTGGGTCTTGGGCAGGACGTCGATGAACTTGACGTCACGGGGATATTTGTAAGGCGCGATGGCGGCCTTGACGAAAGCCTGGATCTCCTCGGCCAGGATTTCGCCGGCCTGGGAAGGGTTGTGCAGCACGATACAGGCCCGGACCACATTGCCGCGACTTTCGTCTGGAACGCCGATCACCGCGCATTCCGCCACCTTGGGGTGCTCCAGGATAACCCGCTCCACCTCCTGGGCCGAGATGTTGTAGCCCGACGACACGATCATGTCGTCGGAACGATCCACGTACCAGAACCAGCCGTCCT
Organism: Magnetospirillum sp.; assembly: GCA_016195125.1. Lineage (GTDB taxonomy): Bacteria > Pseudomonadota > Alphaproteobacteria > Rhodospirillales > Magnetospirillaceae > Phaeospirillum. The sequence goes on along the minus strand of JACQAD010000141.1, from coordinate 3,903 downwards.
GATCCTCTTCCATGATATCGCCGGTGACGTTCCAGCCGTTCTTGACGAAAGCGGCCTGGCGCGCCTCGTCATCGAGATAGCGGCAACCGGTGGGGCCGCGCACCGCCAGCCTGCCCTTCGATCCCTTGGGCAGCGGATTGAATTCGTCGTCGAGGATGCAGGCGGAATAGCCCGGCACCGGCCGCCCAGTGGCACCGGGCCGTTCCACATCGGCGGTCTGGCAGATGAAATGAGTGAGCATCTCGGTCATGCCGATGCCGTTGACCAGCTTGATGCCGGTCCGGTCCAGCCAATCCTCGTAGAGACGCGGGCGCAAATGCTCGCCCGCCGAGGAGCCCTTGCGCAGGCTGGAGAGATCATAGCGGTCCAACTGGCCCAGCATGGCGTTGAAGGCTGTGGGAACCGCGTAGAGGCTGGTGGCGCGATGACGCTGGATGCCCTCGAGGATCAGTTCTGGCAACGGTTTGGGGACCAATACCGCACTGGCGCGATAGCGCAGCGGATACATCATGAAGGCGGCCTTGCCATAGGTGAAGGCCAGAGAGGGCGAACCGATCACGATGTCATCGGGCAGGACGGCATGGCTGCGTGGCCAGCAATCGCACGACGCCAGAATGTCGCGGTGAAAATGCATGGCACCCTTGGGATTGCCGGTCGTGCCCGAGGTGAAGGTGATCAGCGCCACATCATCGGCGGCGGTATCCACATTGGCGAAGCCGGTCGGCTTGGCCTCGGCGCGGCGGTCCAGGTCGGCATCGGCCGCCGCCCCCTCTCCCAGGGGGGTGAAATAGGAGACATGCTTCAGACCGGACACCCTGGCCCTGGTCAGGTCCATCTCCTCGGCCAGATCCAATTCGCAGAGCGCGACCTCGATCCGGGCCTTTTCGACGATGTAGCTCAATTCCTTGGCGCGCAGCAGCGGCATGGTGGTGACGCAGATCCCGCCCGCCTTCAGCACCGCCAGCCAGCAGGCCACCACCATGGGCGTATTGGCCGAGCGCAGCAGCACCCGGCTGCCCGGCACCAGACCGAAATCCTCGGTCAACACCCGGGCGATCCGCTCGGCACGGTCCAGCAGATGGGCGTAGCTCCAGATTCCGGCTTGGTAATAGAAGACCGGCTTGGTCCCGAACCCCGCAGCGACCGCCGAATCGATCAGCGCGGCAGCGGCATTGATGCGGTCGGGGTAATGGCGGAGATGCTCGGCCGAGTAATCAAATTCCGGCCATAACGCGGGCGATGGCAGCAAGGAGCGGGCGAAGCTGTCCACATGGGCCGAGGGCACACCACCGGGCAAATGCATTCCAACCTCCAGACAATGAACAGCCGTTCATATGAATGATGGTTCATTCAGTGGGTGACGGTCAAGGGAATTGGTCATTCCCATACCGACCGCCAGCCCCCCCCCGCAAAGCGTTAAAGATCAAAATATCATTAGAAACATATATTACATTCCGACTCTTGTTTTGCGTGTTGTGGGCATGCAGCATCTTCTCTCATTTGTGCCTGCCATCATTTTTTCTCTTCAAAAAATCGCAAGCTGACAATGCCCTTGAGGCGGAAGGCTGACAATGCCGAACGCCTCCACAAATGCCGGCAGGAAAGTCTGTCACTTCAGGAGGAACGCATGCCAAATAAACCCTATAAAGAATTCACGGCAAGCTCGCGGGTTTTACCCGATGGCGCAAAGTACATCCGTGAGGCCGATGCCACGGAAGTTATCGAAATCAGTATCTATCTTAAGGCAAGACCATCAACGGCGGCCTCAGGCACCAATAATCATACCTCCAAGGATCCACGCGCCGCCCTGCATGAATCCCGGGCACTCCAACACGCCGATGACATCAAGATCGTCACCGACTTCGCCATCAGCCATGGATTGACCGTGAGTTCCGTGGAGGCGGGGCGGCGTTTGATCAAGGTGACCGGGCCGCTTTCGAAGTTGTTGGACGCCTTCAAGACCAAGGTCGCCATCTATCATGACGGCAAGCGCGAATACCGCGGTCGAAACGGCGCTCTCAGCCTGCCTGAAGATCTGCACGGCATTATCGAAGGCGTTCTCGGACTCGACAACCGCGATGCCGCCAATCCCCATTTCACCACCATCCAGCAAATAGATCCCGCCATCGTCACCGGCCATCGCCCCAACCAAGTGGGAAGCATCTACGCCTTCCCCCCTTCCGTGACCGGGATCGGCCAGTGCATCGCCATCATCGAATTGGGCGGCGGATACCTGCCGGCGGATACCCAGGCCGCTTTCACCGCCATGGGCCTGGCCACGCCCAATGTCGTCGCCGTCTCCGTGGATGGCGGCAAAAACAAACCCGGCGATCCCAATGCCGATGGTGAAGTGGCGCTCGATATCCAGGTTGCCGGCGGCGTGGCCCCTGGCGCCAGTCTGGCGGTTTATTTCGCTCCAAATTCCACTCAGGGCTTTGTCGACTCCATTACCCAGGCGGTTCATGACATCGTCAACAAACCCAGTATCATCAGCATCAGCTGGGGCACGGCCGAACGAAACTGGACCGTCCAGGGCTGCCAGCTCATGAATGCGGCGCTTCAGGATGCCGCGAATCTTGGTGTTTCCGTTTTCGTCGCGTCGGGTGATCATCTCGGAACCGACAACATCGCCGATGGCAGGGCCCATGTGGATTTCCCGGCTTCCAGCCCCTGGGCCATCGGCTGTGGCGGTACCTTGCTGGATACAAACGGCGATGCCGTGCTCAGCGAAGTGGTCTGGAATGAGGGAGCCAACGGATGGGGAACAGGCGGCGGCATCAGCGATCTGTTTGACACACCCGTCTTCCAACTGAACGCCAATCTGCCGGTCAGCGTCAATGACGGCAGGGTCAGGCGTGGCGTCCCGGATGTGGGCGGCAATGGAGCCTCTGCAAGCGGCTACCTCACCGTCTTGAACGGTCAGACCGTCCGTATCGGCGGAACCAGTGCCGTGTCACCGTTATGGGCGGGACTGACGGCGCGCCTTAATCAGGCCGCCGAGCGGAATCTCGGATTCTACGCCCCGACCCTCTACAACAATCCTGGGCTTCTGCGCGTCATCACTCGGGGCAACAATAAGCCTGTGAACAGTGACCTCGGCTACAACGCCGGCCCCGGGTGGAGCGCGTGCACCGGTCTGGGCGTGCCCGTCGGCGATGCCCTTTACAACTTCTTCAAGGCCCATTACTCACCGGTCTATCAGCAAGGCGATCCCGGAAACGGCATCGGCGGCTATGATCTCAGATCACCGGCCGATCGCGCCATCGCCTTCGATTACGACCATAGCGGCAAGACCGACCACATCGCCCTGTACCGCCCCGGTACCGGCACCATGTGGATCCTCAAGAACAATGCCGGCATCTTCACCCCGGTCTACCACCAGGGCGATCCCGGCAACGGCATCGGCGGCTACAACCTCAAATCACCGGCGGATCAGGCTTTCGCCTTTGATTACGACCACAGCGGCAAGATGGATCATATCGCCCTGTACCGCCCCGGTACCGGCACCATCTGGATCCTCAAGAACAATGCCGGCACCTTCACTCCGGTCTACCAGCAAGGCGATCCCGGCAACGGCATCGGCGGCTACAACCTCAAGTCGCCGGCCGATCAAATCATCGCTTTCGACTATGAGCACAGCGGCAAGAGGGACTACCTTGCCCTGTACCGCCCCGGCACCGGCACCATCTGGATCCTCAAGAACAATGCCGGCACCTTCACCCCGGTCTATCAGCAAGGCGATCCCGGCAACGGCATCGGCGGCTACAACCTGATGTCAACCGCCGACCGGGTCTTTGCCTTCGATTACGCCCATAGCGGTAATAGCGACCATCTCGCCCTGTACCGCCCCGGCACCGGCACCATCTGGATCTTGAAGAACAATGCCGGCACCTTCACTCCGGT
>JACQAD010000140.1 GCA_016195125.1 Magnetospirillum sp. | reverse complement strand
TGTGGTCGGACGGGCTGGTGGATATTCCCGAGGATCGGGGCGACATCTCGCCGGGCGAGATGATCGATTTTCTCTCCTATGCCGAGATGATGCGATGAAGGTGCTTTATTTCGCCTGGCTGCGAGCCAAGACCGGCATCGGCGAGGAAGAGATCGCCCTGCCCTCTGAGGTGGTCACAATCGCCCAGTTGGTGGAACTGCTCAAGGGGCGCTCGCCCGGCCACGCCGCCGCCTTCGCCGAGATGGCGGTGGTTCGCGTGGCGGTGAACCAGGATTATGTCGGCCTCGACAGCCCGGTGACGACGGGTGACGAGGTGGCGTTCTTCCCGCCCGTCACCGGAGGCTGAGATGGCCGTTAGGGTCCAGCGCGAGGATTTCGATTCCGGCGCCGAGCTTGAGCGCTTCTCCGCCGGCAAGACCCGAATCGGCGGCATCTGCCTGTTCGTGGGGCTGGTCCGCGATTATATGGGTCACGACCCGGCGGCAGGGGCGGAAGTTCGGGCCATGACCCTGGAACATTACCCCGGCATGACCGAGCGTCAGCTCGAAGCCATCGAGGCCGAGGCGCGCTCGCGCTGGCCCCTGGAAGACACCTTGATCATCCACCGATACGGAATGCTGGAGCCGGGCGAGCGGATCGTCCTGGTGGCGGCCAGTTCGGCCCATCGCGATGCCGCCTTCGAAGCCTGCCGCTTTCTCATGGATTGGCTGAAGACCAAGGCACCGTTCTGGAAGGTGGAGCATACCTCCGAGGGCGATGCCTGGGTGGACGCCAAGGAATCCGACGACGCGGCGGCGGCCCGCTGGAAGAGATGAATTTGTTGCAGTGCAACAAAAGGCTTGCATACGCGCAGGAAGTGCGTATTGTGCCCGTATGTTGCAGCGCAGCAAGGGGCTGCGCGCCGATCCCCGACCAAGGAAATGCCACCATGACCACCGCCTCCGTCGAGCAGTTCACCGCCGCCACCAAGGCCAATGTCGAAGCCCTGACCAAGGGCGGCAATGCCGCCATCGCCGGCTTCCAGGAGCTGGCCAAGGCCTATCAGGCTCTGGCCACCAAGAATGCCGAGAAGCTGACCGCTTCCATCCAGGCTCTGTCCTCGGTCAAGTCCCCGGCCGAGTTCGTCGAGCTGCAGCAGAAGCTGGTGAAGGAAGGCGTCGAAGCCGCCGTCGCCGATTCGCGCGAGATCGCCGAGCTGACCACCGCCGTGTTCACTGCCGCTTTCGAGCCGGTGAAGCAGCAGGTCGAAGCCGTGCAGAAGTCCGTCGCCAAGAAGTAATCTTCTTAAGCGTCTGGTTTCGAAAGAGCCGCATCCCGGAAACGGGGTGCGGCTTTTTCGTTGGCCGCCTCCATCCGATTAAACGAACATATATTAGTTTCCCGGCATCGTCGGCCTGTGTTTTGATAAGGACAACGAGGGGCAAAGCCTCCGCCGCAACATACAGACAGGGAAACGCGAACATGATCAGGAACGTAAGGTCGCTGGCTTTGGCCGGCGCGGCCGTGCTGGCCTTTGGAATCTCGTCCGCCGGGGCGCAACAGGCGGTGAAGATCGGCATTCTGTCGGATATGTCGGGGCCTTATTCCGATATGGGCGGCATGGGCTCGGTGGCGGCGGCGCAACTGGCCGTCGACGATTGCCTTGCCCATGAGTGCAAGGGCATGAAGATCGAGCTGGTCTCCATCGACCATCAGAACAAGCCTGATATCGGCGTGCAGAAGGCCCGTGAATGGGCCGATGTGGACAAGGTCAATGCCATCGCCGATCTGACCAATTCGGCGGTGGCCCTGGGCGTGCAGAAGCTGACCGCCGACCACAATTTCGTCGCCATGTATTCCGGCCCGGCCACCGGGCGTCTGACCAACGAGGATTGCTCGAATACGGGCTTCCACTGGATGTTCGACACCTATTCCCTGGCGGCGGGCTCGGCCCAGGCCATCACCAGGATGGGCGCCAGGAGTTGGTATTTCGTCACCGTCGATTACGCCTTCGGCCATTCCCTGGAAGCCGATTCCATGGCCATGGTCAAGCAGTTGGGCGGCGAGGTGAAAGGCGCCGTCCGCCATCCGCTCAACTCGGCGGATATGTCGTCCTTCCTGCTGTCGGCGCAAAGCTCGGGCGCCCAGGTGATCGCCCTGGCCAACGGCGCCGCCGACACCATCAACGCCATCAAGACGGCGCGTGAGTTCGGCATCGTCCAGTCGGGCAAGCAGCAGGTGGTGCCGCTGCTGATCTTCCTGTCGGACATCCGCAGCCTGGGACTCGACACCGCCCAGGGCCTGACCTTCACCGAGGGCTTCTACTGGGACCAGGACGACCAGGCCCGCGCCTTCGCCACCCGCTTCCAGAAGGCCTATAAGGACCGCAAGCCCACCATGGTCCAGGCCGGCACCTATTCCAGCGTGCTGCATTACCTGCGCGCCGTGGCGGCGGCCAAGACCACCGAGGCCAAGGTGGTGGCGGCCAAGATGCGCGAATTGCCCATCAACGATGCCGTCATGCGTCACGCCGCCATTCGTCCCGACGGCCGCGTCATTCACGACATGCTGCTGGTCAAGGTCAAGTCGCCCGCCGAATCCAAGGGTGATTGGGACTTCTACACCATCCAGGCCACCATTCCGGCGGCCGAGGCCTTCAAACCCCTGTCGGCGTCGGCCTGCCCGGCGGTGAAAGGCTGATTGAGACATTTTTCCCGGAGGCGGATGCAGGCCTCCGGGAAAGTTGTCCGCAGGTCATTGTCGCGCACAGCAAAGCTGTGTTTTCGTGTGTTCCTAATATCGGGGCAGCATCCAAGGCAATTCATGCCGGTTTCACGCAATATGACTATCGACCAATACAGTTGATTGTTTTAGATTATCGCCAATTCCTGCTAATTGGGGTGTGTGATGGGTAAAGCCGCCGGTAAGGTTCCAAGGGGACGTCTCGAGGATGGGGCGCCGAATCCGATCGATTCTCATGTGGGCGGCCGGGTCCGCTTGCGGCGAACCCTGATGGGGATGACCCAGGAGCAATTGGGAGAGGCCATCGGCCTGACCTTCCAGCAGGTCCAGAAATACGAGCGCGGGGCGAATCGCATGGGGGCGTCCCGTCTGTTTGACGTGGCCCGCGTTCTCGATGTCCCGGTGTCCTTCTTCTTCGACGATCTGGACGATGCCACCAAGGCGGCCAGTCCGGCGGCGATCATCAAGGGCGAGGCGTTCCAGGCCGAGGCACCGTCCTCTTTGGACCCCGATCCCATGTGCCGACGAGAAACCCTGGAACTGGTGCGGGCCTATTACAACATTTCCGATCCCCAGATTCGCCGAAGGGTCTACGAACTGGCCAAGGCGTTGGGAGCGTCGGAGGCCTGATCGGGGTCTCCGGGGATCGCTCGGTCTGGAAGCGTGACCACAAAGATCCTTCGCCTCCGGCGCAGGATGACGGAACAGGGGTGTGCCGACAGCCGGTCGGGCCGTCGGTGGCCGGGCCGCACGCTTGGCTGTGCGGGGGGGATACCCCTGATTGGGGCGAAATATTTTTCGCCGTCATGGGCTGGCGGGGTACAACCGCAAAGTCAGCACAATACCAGCGTAAACAACGTAAATGATACTGTTCGGCTCGGGAATTGGGGGCGAATACCGGCATTGGTGGTGTGTGTGGATGTCTGCACAACGGAAAGCCATGTATTCTTGTAAAATCCACTGCTAAATTCCGGCACGGTTTAATAGGCATTTGCATAGTCATCGCTTAGATATTAAAACTGTCTTTGATAATCGTTTCAACGCGAACGAGAGTGGACTTCGGTGGAGGACACTTTGGACGTTGCGGGCTTTATCGAAGACACCAATCGCGCGCCAACGCCCGATGTGTTGTTCGATCGGTTCCAGGGGATGATCGGCTCCATGGGCTTCACGCGAAGCCTGTTTGCCGGCGGCAGCACCGACCCCATTTTCCGAAAGCGATACGGAATCGAGACGCCGACTCCCATCATCTTGAACCGTTATCCCGACCACTGGACGTCGCATTACCTGTCCAATAATTACATCGCGATCGACCCGGTCTTTTCACGGGTGCGCAGCCAGTGGGATCCGGTGGTGTGGGACGGGGTCGGGTCGGGAAAGCTCAGCCGCCAGGAAACCCGCATGATGAACGAGGCCAGCGAATCCGGCCTGCGCAACGGCATCAGCCTTCCCCTTCTGGGCCCCGACGGCGATTCCTTTGTCCTCAGCATCGCCAGCGATTATGGCGGGCGCCTGGGGATGACGGCCCATCTGCCCTATATACGGGTGATGGCGGCCCAGTTCCTGTTCGTCTTCACGGATCTATGGCGGGCCAAGCACAAGACCGAAACGGCCATTCCCCAACTGACCCGCCGTGAACGCGAATGCCTGCAATGGGCCGGTCAGGGCAAGAGCGCCTGGGAGATCGGCATCATCCTCCACATATCCGAAGCCACGGTGCGCTTTCACCTGTCCAACGCCTTCACCAAGCTGGGAGCGCAAAATCGCATCAACGCGGTGGTCCGGGCGGTGCGTTGGGGCATCATCTCCTTGTAGAAAACGCCCGATCCTATCAGACCCGATAGGATGACCGACGGGCTTGATTCCGGCTTTCTTCATTGCGGATAGCAATGGAGGGCGGCCATGAGCGTGGAAATATTCAATTGGGAGACGGCGCATCTGTTCGGCGATGCCTTGCCGGGCCAGCATCGCCTTCGCCGGAAATTGTTCATCGACCGGCAAAGCTACAATGTTCCGGTCTACAACGAGCTTGAATACGACCAATACGACACGCCGGCCGCCACCTATGTGGTGCGGCGGGACGAGGGCGGAATCGTGCGGGCGGTCAACCGCCTGATCCCTACCGCCATGCCCTACATGATCAAGGAATTATGGCCGGACGTGATTCAGGAGGGCTCGGTTCCGGGCTCCTGGGATATCTGGGAAAGCAGCCGTTTCGGCGTCGATAACGACCTCGACCCCGTCACCCGCGACCGCTATCTGGGCGAATTGCTCTGCGGCATCATCGAATTCGGACTGGCCCGGGGGATCTCCTGGTACCTGGCCATTCTGACGGCGCCGCTGATCAAGCGCTCGCTGATCGCCTCGGGCCTGGATGTGGACATCCTGGGGCCGGCCCGCGCCATCGGCAATTCACCGCCGGCCGCGCCGATCCGGGTCAACGTCACCGAAGCTTCGGTTGCCGAAATCCGCCGCCGCAAGGGGCTGGCCGGGCCGGTCCTCAGCCCGGTGGGGCAGGCTGAAATGATGCGTCACGCGGCGGCCTGATGGGACAGCGGCGCGCACCCAAGCCGCCTTCGGCGGCCCCCGTGGGCACGGTGGCAATTTCTATCGGAGAGGCATTGGTGTTTCTCCAGCGCGAAGCCGCCCGAGCCGGTCTGGCCGAATTGGCCGACAGCCTCGCCCAACCCATCAACACGGCGGTCAGATTATCCGCCACCGGGTAGGAGGCGCCCCGGCCCCTTCCCCCCAGCATCGTCCTTGGAGTTCGCAAATGACTGAGTCGAAGAGTGAAATGGATATTGTCGCCGATGCCAAAGTCAGCACCTTGCGCTCGGTTCAGGCCCGCCTGGCCGAGGCGCTGGGCCTGCTCAACTATGCCGGCCTGGAAGACGGCAACCGGCGGCTGATTCAGCGCCTGATCCACGGCGCCGACGCAGCCATCAACGATTGCATGGAAAACTGAGACCGTACTCGGCATGACCTGACGAGTCAGGCCGAAATTCGTCGCCCGTTCGGGCAAAGAGACAGCCGAACCGGCCGGGGCAAACCCGGACCCGGTGCTGTTGCGCTGGAGAAGAGGGGGGGGGGGATTGGTGGGCCCGGCAGGACTCGAACCTGCAACCAGACCGTTATGAGCGGCCGGCTCTAACCATTGAGCTACAGGCCCCACCGGTCGCGACCATAACCGAGGCGCGGTTGAATGCAAGAGGGGAGAGTGGATGTCCACTCTCCCCTTATTCCGCCCCTCTCCTTCGGGGGAGGGGGATTTCAGGTGTCCAGGAACGAGCGCAGCTTGCGCGAACGCGACGGATGCTTGAGCTTCCTCAGCGCCTTGGCCTCGATCTGGCGGATACGTTCGCGGGTGACGCTGAACTGCTGGCCGACTTCTTCCAAGGTGTGGTCGGTGTTCATGCCGATGCCGAAGCGCATGCGCAGCACCCGTTCCTCGCGCGGCGTCAGGCTGGCCAGGACGCGGGTGGTGGTCTCGCGCAGATTGGCCTGGATGGCGGCGTCCAGCGGCAGGACGGCGTTCTTGTCCTCGATGAAGTCGCCCAGGTGGGAATCCTCCTCTTCGCCGATGGGCGTCTCGAGCGACATGGGCTGCTGGGCGATCTTCTTGGTTCTGCGCACCTTGTCGACCGGGATATCCATGCGCTTGGCGATCTCTTCCGAGGTGGGCTCGCGGCCAAGCTCCTGAACCAATTGCCGGCTGGTGCGGATCAGCTTGTTGATCG